>JANLID010000237.1 GCA_024654105.1 Gallionella sp.
GAATTGCTCCACGTCGAGCTTTTTTTCGAACAGCATCTGCCACTGCCCGGACAGGCGGTGCGCTTCGACTTCCATCTTTTCCACTACCGGCTGCGCCGCCTCGGTTGCGTTCAGCACCCGCTCGGCAGCCTGTTGCGTCAAGGTCGCAACATAGTTCAAGCGATCACGCGCATCCGGGATCGAAGCTGCCGCCTTTTCGATTTCCTTGTTCAACCCCAGTTCGCGCAGCGTATCGTGCAGCGTTCTTGCCATCTGGCCGATCTGGTTGATCACGCCAACGGATGGTGTGCCGGAAACAGGCGGTACGGGTTCTGACTTGCGCCCCCCATCTTCTGCCTCCTGGTTGGCCGACACGATGCTGTCGAACAACGCCTCGAGGTCTTCGGAATCCTGGATTGCAGTATTGGTAACCATGTCATTTCTCACTTTTGCATGTTTTGAAAGATTTTTTTCAACTTCTCATCCAGCGTGGCGGCAGTGAACGGCTTTACCACATAACCGCTCGCGCCAGCCTGTGCCGCCATAATGATGTTTTCCTTCTTCGCCTCGGCCGTCACCATCAGCACCGGCAGATGCTTGAGTTTTTCATCGGCGCGAATCGCCCGCAACAAATCAATCCCCGACATGTTGGGCATATTCCAGTCGGACACCACAAAATCAAACTCATCTGCGCGCAGTTTGGCCAACGCATCCACGCCATCCTCTGCCTCCTGGACACTCAAAAACCCCAGTTCCTTGAGCAGGTTACGCACGATGCGGCGCATCGTGGAAAAATCATCCACAACCAAGAATCTTGTGCTTTCTATTCCCATAACTATCCCCTAAATTCCGGCAACACGGCACGCAATCCGTACGGGCACGGCGCGCCGTGCCCCTTACATCACGTCAACAGCGGACGCAGTACTGATGACAACACTATCGAATCAAACTTTGGCACATAATGGTCCACCCCGGCGCGCCGCCCCATGGCGCGGTTTGCGTCGGAAGACAGCGATGAGTGCATGACCACCGGGATGCCGTCAAAACGTCGATCGCTCTTGATCTGCTGGGTCAGCACATAGCCGTCCATCTCCGGCATTTCCGCATCGGTCAGAATTACTTGTATCTGGTCATGCAAATCTTCTCCTGCATTTTGCGCTGTGCCCGCCATCGCCTTAAGCCTTTCCCACGCTTCATGGCCATTGGTTGCCTGAATGTATTTGACACCCATCTTGTCCAGTACTTCGGCGATTTTCCGGCGCGCCACCATCGAATCATCAACAAAAAATATGCATAAATTATGCTCGGATTCAATGCGCTCGACATTGCCCACGATGGCATCGCCGAAGGCATTGGTCAAAATCTGCTCAACATCCAGAATCGAAATCAGCGACCCGTCCGGCAACTCGGTAATCGCGGTAATCAGCGCACCCTTGTCCGAGAGCATCCCTTCGGTCGCGCGCACCTTGTCCCAGTCCACCCGGATAATGCGATCTACCCCATGCACCAGAAACCCCAGGGTGTGATTACTGTATTCCGCCACCATCATGGTCTGGTGCTTCTCGGTCGAAGAAATCCCCATGAAATTCGCCAGATTGAGCACCGGCATGACATGCCCGCGCAAGCTGACAATGCCATCCACGCCATTCGGCATATTCGGCGTGCGAGTGATCTTTCCGGCCAGGCAAACTTCCTTGACCTTGAATACATTGATACCGAATTTTTCGCCGCTGCCCAGGCTGAACAGCAAGATTTCCATCTTGTTGGTGCCCGCCAGATTGATGCGCGCATCAATCTGGTCCAGTAAGTCTTCCTGGCTATTGTTCAACATATCTTCCGTGTAAGTCATTTTTTCTCCTTTTATGGCAAGTGGTAAGTG
>JANLID010000271.1 GCA_024654105.1 Gallionella sp.
CCATATTGCCTCCGAAAAAACTTAATGTTCAAATTTAGGGGCTGTTTTTTGTGCAGCCACGCTCGAATGCAGGGTAGAAACAGCACAGCAAACAGAATGTAGGGCAGCACCATGTGGCAGTCTACCTTTGGTTATTTCAAGCGCCTGGATGTTGATCACCGCTTCTGCACCGCTATACTCGGCATGGGTTGGGCCTGCCTATGAATTCAAGTGTCGCGCCTGCCGCCATGATCAAGCGAGCGGAAACAGTTTGAGGCGCGGTTCCACTTCGGCTATTGCTTCAAAGTCACGGTCATCGTGGAGCAAAGGTGTCCTGTGCTCAATCGCAATGCGCGCTACCAGACAATCATGCGGGCTGCGCGGAGTGTAGCCCTGCTGGCGGCAACGCATGTAAAGTTCCGCTGCTGCCTCCCATGTCTCGATCGGATGGGCGGGATTGAGAAATGGTAGCGTGCGGAAATGGCGTTTGAGTTTGGTGAAGCGCTCGGGCGTGGCCGCGCCTTGCAGAATTTCCTGATAAATCACCGCCGTCAGCGCGGCCTCACGCCGGGGCAGCAACTCGCGCAGCGCGAGCGTCTGCGGGGTTTGCACCTCGCGCAGCAAATCTATCCAGACCGAGCTATCAACCAGGATCACGGCGAGCACCCATGCGCGAACGCACGGCACGCACGTCGTAGTCCGGCGCGATCATGTCCTGCCCCACCAAGTCGAGAATGTCCTTTTGTTTGGCCGATGTCACCAGCCGGCGCAAAGCCAACTCCACCACTTCGCGTTTGGTTTTGACGCCGGATAATTTCATGGCGTCCGCCACCAATTGGTCGTCAATCACAATGTTAGTCCGCATATACACCTCCTTATGTGTATTCTATCCCTTAACCAAACTCCGCAAAAGCTCTGCTTTGTCGTTCGGTGCATTTGATGTGTGAGAGTGCGCCAACAATCTTCTCTTCCATGAGCTGGCGCAGCGTATACATGTTATGCAGCCGCTGCTTCCTCCCGCCTGACTGCTTCGGCAACAAGTTTCTCGAAATCCAATTGGCTGACATCTTCGGTTTTCAGAAACTGGATGAACTCCAGCGAGCGCATGTATTTGACTGCCATGTCCGAGCCGCCCTTCTCCCACGCCCTCCGATAGACCACCAGATTCAACAGTTTTATTCTGACAATGGGAGAAGCGGTATAGCGTTGAAGCAGGTTAAGCGCTTCATCGTAGCGAGTGTCAGGGGTTGAATTTTTATAGCTCTTTTGCTGGATCAGGTTCAACTCCGGCAATCCGGTCGGGGATTGTTCCAGTCTGTACTCTACCGTCACACAGGAAGCGTTATCCCTATCTCGCACAGAGAAAATATATGCACTGCCGCTTGCGCATCGGCCAGTGTAATCCGCGACACAGTTGCCCATTCTCGCGCCTTCACTGGCCAATTCCCTGCTCTCTGTCAGTTGGATGATCTTCATGTCACCCGCTTCCAACGGATTTTCCAGAATCACGGGAAGACCGCCGGGTTGCTGGATTATGCTTTCCGAATCAAGTCGCATTTCCTCTGCCATCCATTTGCGTGCCAGCCTTTCCAGGCGCGACAAACCCAGTGAGCAAGCTGCCTCGATTACCAATCGTTGCACGGCGCCGCTGGCAATGCAATTCGTTCCATTTACCCAGGCCGTGGCGACAATGGCCTGCCTGAAGTTCTCGGCAAAACGTTCGATTGCCAGTGCCCGCTCGCGCAAGCCAACCCTTGAGTCGATCTTGTAACGCCAGTTCAGTTTGGAAAGTTCGCCGAGTAACAAACGGCCGGATAAGGAGGAGGTCGGCATTTTTGTCAGTGCAGACAACAGGTCAATCGTTTCGCCAAACGCCTTCCACTCATGCCCGTTCTTCGGCAGCCGGTTCACGTCCA
>JANLID010000323.1 GCA_024654105.1 Gallionella sp.
GTTCGTGGATGATGGACTTCAAATGGCACTTCTTGGTGGTGACCAGCGGAAAACCGTCTTGCAGATTGAAGCGCATCTGGTAGCCGAACACGCTGACCGTACCGGTGCCGGTGCGGTCGGATTTTTTTGTGCCGTGGTGCAGCACATGCTGCATTAAATCTAGATATTGGCGCATGGCGAAGCCCGTATAATCACGGCCTTGAATGACTTAATTTAGAGGACGCAATGCTAGCACAACTCACCTTCTCCCAGACCTTGCATGCCACCACACATTTGCTGGTGCTTTTCCCCAAAACCAGGACATTGCCGAAGGACTTGCCGCAGGACGAATTGCTCAACGCTGTGCTCAAGCGCCGCAAAATGAAGGCGGACGAGCTGGCGAAATCGCCCGTCGCCGCAAATGCGGCAAACGGCATGCTGGTGGCGTGGGCAATGCTGGATATCGACAAGGTTGTGTTTGCGCAACAGGTGCAGGTGCGCAAGGCATTGCAGTTGTTGCTGGACGAGCACCCAAGAAAGTTGAGCATCGTGGTGCTGGGCAATGAAAAACAGCGTCAGTGTGCCGCCGAACTGGCGGTATACGGTGCGTGGGTGAATGGCGCGCTGCTGCCGGTACACAAAAAAAGGGACGAGCGCAAACCATTGCAGAAAATCATGTTGATCGGCAGCGCGGACAAGACACCGTTTGATGCGTTGCACGCGCAAGCCTCGGGGAATCTGCTGTGCCGCGAACTGACTGCGTTACCACCGAACGAACTGACGCCGGGCATATACCGGAAACGTGTGCAAAAGCTGGCACGGGGAAACGGCTGGCAACATGAAGAATTCGACGTGAAGGAACTGCGCAAGATGGGCGCGGGTGCATTTGTCGCCGTGGCGCAGGGCAGCGATCCGGAAGATGCCGCCATCGTGCATCTCTCGTATCAACACCCCGATGCCAGGCAAACCGTCGCGCTGGTCGGCAAGGGCATCTGCTTCGACACCGGCGGGCACAACCTCAAGCCGTCGCGCTACATGCACAACATGCACGAAGACATGAACGGTTCCGCCGTCGCGCTCGGCATCCTGCTGGCCGCGACGCAGAATAAATTGGCGGTAAACCTCGACTGCTGGCTGGCGCTGGCGCAGAACCATATCAGCCCCAAGGCATACAAGCAGAACGACATCGTCAAGGCGCTCAACGGCACCACCATCGAAATCATCCACACCGATGCCGAGGGCAGGATGGTGCTGGCCGATACGCTGACCCTGGCGGCACGCGCCAAGCCTGACCTGATGATCGACTTCGCCACGCTCACCGGCAGCATGGCGACGGCGCTCGGCTCGCGCTATTCAGGCGTGCTGGGCAACCGCGACGAACTGGTGCAGCGCGCGGTGAACGTGAGCAAGCAATGCGGCGAGCGCCTGTGCGCCTTCCCGATGGACGAGGATTACGAGGCCGGGCTGGAATCCAAAGTCGCCGACATCAAGCAATGCGCACAGGTCGGCGACGCCGACCACATCCTCGCGACACGCTTTCTGAAACGCTTCGTCGATGATGTGCCGTGGCTGCATATCGACCTCTCCTCCAGCCGCTGCGAAGAGGGGCTGGGCATCGTGGCGAGCGACGTGACGGGGTTCGGTGTGGGGTGGGGGCTGGGGATGCTGAGCGGCAGTTATTCCATTTCTCTTTCAAAATAATAATAACCCTGTAGATACTCTGTTCGGTTGCAAGCATTTTTTCTGTGATTTTTGCATTTTCTGGTTCACGCTGGAATCGCGTAAAAACGGGTGTTATCGA
>JANLID010000332.1 GCA_024654105.1 Gallionella sp.
ATAGCAGCGGTGCTACTGTAGGCTACCAATTTCAGGGCATTTATTGGATTTTTCTGCCCGCCGAAACCAGGAGCCAGTGCGTCGGCAATCAGTGCCACGATAAAGACCATCGCCAGCGTCATGCCATAACTCAACACCATCTGCACCAGGCCAGTCATCAGGGGAATCCGTACCGAAACGCCGAAGGCGCTGACGCCAAACAGTGACATGCCTATAAAACCAGCCACCGCTTGGATGGCGGCGAGAATCATGATGTATTGCGTATAAAGAGTCGCTGTATTGGTTTCTTCGGTTTCAATGATTGCCCAAGCAGGCTTCGGCGTGAGCAGGATTTCTTTGACGCGTGCGATGATGTTCATGATTATCCTTTCCAAGGAGAGGGTCTTTATTATGGGTAAGGAGTGATGGGTTTTGCAAGCTGTTTCAGAATCTCAGTTCTCGCATCTCAGTTCGGTCACTACGCTGTTGTTCGAATGCAAATCGATTCCGCTATACTTCATGATGTCGACCTCCTGTGGTTATCGCAAGTTCGCAAACTCACTTTAACCCCACCGCCACCGGCGGTGGGAGGTCGGCTAGATGATTTTCAGCATCAAAAAAATTTTAACGATTACTGCGGAATGGACGTGTCCGAGAAAAACATACCGCTGACCCCGTTAATTGCATTGGAGCTGGGGCTTCAGAAGGTCATCAACAGGCGGTCACGTACCTCATGATCCTCGAGGCTTTTACCGTCCATTTGGAAACGTTTCAGCATTGAACGGCCCACGGTGACGAATTCTTCGCGTTCAAACAGCCCTTCAGGGATCGAAACATCACAAAGTTTGCGTCCCGAATACTTGGTGCCATCAATACTTAGTACGACATACACACCACGAGCCTTGCACTCGGAGATAGCCTCGAAGAGGCGTTGCAGCGAAAACACTTGCGCCCCGTACAAAATTGATTGACTGTCAGCGTAAGGCGGGTCGCAATAAACCAAGTCGCCGCGCTGCGCTTGAATCATCGCTTCAGCAAAATCCATATGCAGAAAGCGCGTGCCTTGCGTTCGCGCGTGCCAAATGTCTACACGTTTTGCAAAGCTTTCAGGCGGTACAGGATCATGCACCCCCACAGGCGTGCTCATATACCCGTCATTCTTGCGGAAACGAACGACACCACCGTAGCACACGCGGCAGATGAAAAGTAGGTCGGCCCCGTTCGGGTTTGCGTTGTAGCTTGCCAGTACTTTCTCATACGCGTTTTTTTTGCCTAGCTGCGCAATGAGAGCATGGCGTTCGGCGTATTGCTGCTTTAATAGTTCTTTGTCGCTATGAAGGGTCTGCCATATCTGGGCTAGTGGCGCGAACGTGTCACTTGCAACAGCTCTCTTCGGGGCTAGTACGCCAAGTACGCCACCACTGCCAAGAAACGGTTCAAAGTATGTTCCAAACTGCATCGGGAAGTAAGCGATGATCGCGTCGGCCTGCTTCTGCTTATTGCCCACCCACTTTAATAGCTGAGTATGAAATGGCCTCGTGCCTCCCGACGATGGCAAGGGCGCATCATCACTGGTGAACAACTCTGATTGTGGTTGGGTGGCTGGTGCAAGCATGGCATATAACATCCTAATATTTCCGCCTCATTCTAACATTCTAATTTTGAATATTCCAACTTAGAATTTACATTGTCCGCCATGAAGAAAAATCGCCTCGCCGCATTATTACGGCAAATCCGCCTGGATGCCGAACTCACACAATTACAGGTTGCCCAAAAAATTGATCAGACACAATCCTATGTGTCCAAGTATGAGAGCGGTGAGCAGAGGCTGGATCTGATGGAACTCGAAGCAGTGTGCAAAGCAGTTGGCATCGAGTTAACCAGCTTTGTGGAGCGGTATCTTGAAAGCTGATGGCCGTTTTCTTTCACAGCCCAAAGAGTTTTGGGCAAACGCCCGCACAATCAGTCAAGAAGTCGGCTATACCGAACGCGGAAAGGACTCAATCAAGATTCCTTCGCTTGAATCTGTCCGCGAGGAATTTTCCAGGTTAGGACTCAGCACGGCGCATATCGCTGACTCAGACAACACATTAACCGGATTTGGCCAATGTTTATTTGACTACTTCACGTTTCGCGCCGCGATTTTGAATGAAATAGTTCGCCATCACTTCATGAAAAAGGACTCCGCGCATGTCGAGTTCAAGCGACTAAAGAAACTGCTGAAACCAAAATGCCCGTTGCCGATGAACAAGCAAAAAGCCGAAAAGAAAAACTATGCTTTCCTGACCGGCATCGTGAACATATTAATTGAGGCAAACATTGGCAAAGCCCCTTGCAACTACGACCCACGCAGCCTGACAACGGTAACTCATAATGCGATGCCGCTTCGCACGCTCTCGCGTCGTGTGGATGGAGCATTCCCTTCCGTCATAAATCCTATCGCAATTTGGGAAACCAAAGAGTATTACTACACTACGACGTTCGGCAGCCGCGTGGCCGATGGAGTATACGAAACGTTGCTGGACGGCATGGAATTGGAAGAGCTCGAAGCCGCCGCCCAGAGGAAGGTTCAGCACATTTTGTTTATCGACGATTACTTCACATGGTGGGAGTGCGGACGCTCATACCTGTGCCGCATGATCGACATGCTTCATATGGGTTATGTTGACGAAATTGTGTTTGGTCGAGAAGTTCTTACTCGCCTACCTGAGCTGGCTGTGGAATGGAAAGCTGCCTATGAAGCATCGCAACAATAGAGCATGCCGATACGTGTCGACATGCGAGTAGAAGCCGCTAACCCGGCATCCCATCTGTGCGCGTGATCTCAGTGACCTCAGACCACGATTTAAAATCGCTAGGTGCGGGGCTGTAACACTGGGAGAAATCCGGCTGTGGTAAAATTATTTATATGATTTCGGTAATCAAAGCAGCGATGGTTAAACAGCGCACCTTGAAAAATTCCGTCAGCGTGACAGGAGTTGGCTTGCACAGCGGCGAGAGGGTTACGCTTGGCCTGCGCCCTGCCCCGGTCAACACCGGTATCGTGTTTCGCCGTACGGATGTCAAGCCGGTCGAGGAAATTCGCGCGCGTGCCGAACTGGTGCATGACACACGTTTGTCCACCTGCATGGAACAGAATGGCGTGCGTGTCGCTACCATCGAACACCTGATGTCGGCTTTCGCCGGACTGGGCATCGACAACGCCTATGTTGACCTGGACAATGCGGAAGTGCCGATCATGGATGGCAGCGCCGGCACGTTCATCTTCCTGCTGCAATCGGCGGGCATTGTCGAGCAATCCGCCGCCAAGAAATTTATCCGCATCCAAAAGCCAGTGGAGATCAAGCAAGGTGACAAGTGGGTGCGTTTCGATCCCTATAACGGCTACAAATTGACTTTTACCATCAACTTCGCCCACCCGGTGTTTGCCGACGCCGGGCAGCATGTGGTGGTCGATCTGGGTGAGGAATCCTACGTGCGCGACATCAGCCGCGCGCGCACTTTCGGCTTCATGCAGGATGTCGAAAACATGCGCGCGCAGGGACTGGCCTTGGGCGGCAGCCTGGACAACGCCATCGTCATGGACGAGTACCGCGTGCTGAATGCCGACGGATTGCGTTTCGAGGATGAATTCGTCAAGCACAAGGTGCTCGATGCCATCGGCGATCTTTACCTGCTGGGGCATCCGCTGATCGGCGCGTTCTCCGGCTACAAGTCCGGCCATGCCTTGAACAATGCTTTGTTGCGCGAGCTGCTCGCCGATGAACAGGCGTGGGAATTTGTCACGTTCGACAGTGTGGAAGATGCTCCGGCGTTCCTGCGCATGCAATTGCAGACGGCCTGACCGCCATTCCGGAATGGCGGGCAAATGATCATCCTGCGTTTATTCCTGGTATTGGTTGTACTGCTGCTGGTTTTGAGCGGCGGCATGTATATCTTCACGCGCGACCGCCGTTATCTCCGCCTTGCCTGGCAAATAGTACGCTTCAGTGTGTTCCTGCTACTGGTGCTGGCATTGTTGTTTGTGCTGGAGCGTTATGTGCTGATGGGCTGGCGGGTGATACTCTGATCTTTTTCTCACATTTCGTTTCAGGATGATTGAAGCTATCAACGTGATTCCGATGGCCTCCGCAACGACGGCGGACGCGCAGGGCTGCAGCCAACCGGTTAGCGACACCCTGCAACGGCCAATGCGCGACCTGCGTATTTCAATTACCGACCGCTGCAATTTGCGCTGTACCTACTGTATGCCGCGCAGAATCTTTGATGAAAATCACGGTTTTCTGCCGCGCGCCGAGCTGCTCAGTTTTGAAGAAATCGAGCGATTGGCCAGGCTGTTTATTCAACTGGGAGTGCAAAAAATCCGCCTGACCGGCGGCGAGCCGCTGCTGCGCCGCGGGGTCGAGCATCTGATCGAATCACTCGCCAGACTGCACACCCGGGAGGGCAATCCCGTTGAAGTCGCGCTGACCACCAATGCGGTGCTGCTGGCCAAAAAAACCCAGTCGCTGAAGGATGCCGGCCTGACACGCATTACCGTCAGCCTGGATGGGCTAACCGAGAAAACCTTCCGGCGCATGAGCGATTCCGAGGTGTCGGTCAAAACCGTGCTGGACGGCATTGCCGCCGCGCAGCATGCCGGCCTTGCCCCGGTCAAGGTCAATATGGTGGTCAAGCGCGGCGCGAACGACCACGAGATCATCCCGATGGCGGAGCATTTCCGCAACAGCGGCATCGTGTTGCGCTTTATCGAATGCATGGATGTGGGCTGTACCAATGACTGGCGCATGGATAAGGTGGTCACGGCACGGGAAATGCTGGAACAGATCAACAGCCGCTATCCTGTCCGGCAGATCGGCCCCAACTATGCCGGTGAAGTGGCGGAACGCTGGCGCTATGCGGATGGCAGCGGCGAAGTCGGGGTGATTGCCTCGGTCACGCAGGCGTTTTGCCACGAATGCACCCGCGCCCGGCTATCTACCGACGGCAAACTTTATACCTGCCTGTTTGCCTCCCGCGGCGCAAACTTGCGTGACCCGTTGCGTCTGGGCGCAACCGACCAGATGTTGACCAGCCTGATTGCAAACTGCTGGGAACTGCGCAGCGATCGCTATTCGCAGTTGCGTCATGCCGCGACAGTGAGCACTGCAGGAAAAATAGAAATGTCCTACATCGGCGGATGATGGCAGCGGCGAATGGAAGTTTCTTCCGCGTATTTGTCCGCTGATTTTTGAAAAGTTGTAGACTGCCCGCATGGACGACCAACAACTGCTGCGCTATAGCCGGCATATTCTGTTGCCGGAGATTGGCATCGAGGGGCAGCAACGCCTGCTCGACGCGAAGGCGCTGATCATCGGCCTCGGCGGACTCGGCTCGCCCGCCGCGCTGTACCTCGCCGCCAGCGGGATCGGGCAACTGACCCTGTGCGATCATGACACGGTGGATTTCAGCAACCTGCAACGCCAGATCATCCATCGCACTTCATCGGTCGGCCAGCCCAAGGTCGCCTCCGCGCATGCGACGCTGCGCGACATCAACCCCGAAGTGAAATGTATCGAGTTGCCGGTGCGCGCCGACGAAGCGCAACTGCGCGATCTGGTCGCGCAGGCCGATGTCGTGCTGGATTGCAGCGATAATTTTGACACGCGCTATGCCGTCAACCGCGCTTGCCTGGCACAGCGCAAACCGCTGGTTTCGGGCGCGGCGATCCAGTTCGACGGGCAAGTTTCGGTATTCGATTTTCGCCGCCCTGACTCATCCGACCAAGCAGACGCGCCCTGCTACAACTGCCTGTTCCCCGAAGACAGCCTGGCCGCCGAACTGCGCTGCGCGACCACCGGCGTGTTCGCACCGCTGGTCGGCATCATCGGCTCGTTGCAGGCGGCGGAAACCCTCAAGTTGCTGATGGGCATAGAACGCGGCTTGAGCGGCAAGCTTCTGACGGTCAACGCGCTGGACATGCACATCATGCGCAGCACATTGAGCAAAGACCCCGCCTGCCGCGCCTGCGGCGGCTCGCTTTCACAGTTCTAATAGGTATTCAAATGGACGAATTAACTCATTTTTCCGATGCGGGCCGGGCGCGCATGGTGGATGTTTCGGCAAAATCGGACACCCGGCGCGTCGCAATCGCCAGCGGAATTCTGCGCATGCAGCCCGCCACACTGGGGCGGATTCGCGCGGGCAAGGTCGCCAAGGGCGATGTGCTGACAGTGGCCGATGTCGGCGCGGTCATGGCGGCGAAGCGCGCCTCCGACATGATCCCGATGTGCCATCCCATCGCGCTGACCGGCGTGGACGTCGAATTCAGCGAGATCGTCGGACCGGACGCCAGCGGCTGCGTCGGCATCAGGGTGGTCACCACGGCGGGCTGTGTCGGGCAGACCGGCGTCGAGATGGAGGCGTTGTGCGCCGCCACCGTGGCGCTGCTGACCATTTACGACATGTGCAAGGCGATTGATCGGGGAATGCGCATCGAAAACGTGCAACTGGAAGAAAAGCGCGGCGGCAAAAGCGGGGTTTGGCTGCGCCCAGAATCTGCGCAAAAGGAATCGAAATGATCAAGGTATTGTTCTTCGGCCCGGTGGCTGAACGCATCGGCCATCATGCGCTGCAAGTCGAGCACCGCCCCGGCATCCGCCTGCAGGACGTGCGCGACGAGCTGGCGGCGCAATACCCGCAGGCATTCGAAATCGTCTGCTTCGCCGCAGCCAACGGCGAGCATGTGCGCGACATGTCGTTGCCGCTCGCGGACAACAGCGAAGTGGCTTTCATGGCCAAATTTTCCGGGGGATGAAATGAAAGAAGCCGTCAGAATCCAGCAGGAAGATTTTTCCCAGGACGAAGAAATCAGGGCATTGCAAGCCAGCTCGAAACGCATCGGCGGCATCGCCACGTTCCTCGGCTGCGCGCGCGATTTTTCGGAAGGCCGCGAGGTCTCGGAAATCAGCTTCGACGCCTACGGCAGCATGGCGCTGTCGGAATTGGAAAAATTGCGCAACGACGCGATCGAGAAATACGGCCTGCTGGATGCGCGCATCGTGCACCGTATCGGCACGGTCAAGGGCGGCGAAAACATCGTGTTCATCGCGGCGGGCGCGGAGCACCGCGTCGCCGCACTGGAAGCCTGCCGCTGGATGATAGACGAGCTGAAGCAGCGTGTGCCGATCTGGAAAAAAGAAATTACGCCGCAGGGCGAGGCGTGGGTGACACCGCATCCATGAGAACCGCATCTGCAAGTCCGCCTGTATTTACCGTTGTCGGGCATTCCGGTTCCGGCAAGACCACGCTGGTCGAAAAATTGCTGCGCGAGCTGAGCGGCCGGGGGCTGCGCGTGGCGACCATCAAACATGCGCATCATAAGGTGGTGCTGGATACGCCCGGCAAGGACAGCTACCGCTACAAGCATGCCGGCGCGGTGATGAGCATGCTGGTCACGTCAAACGAACTGCAACTGGTTGCCGATGCGGTCGACCGGCGCGAACCGGAACAACTGGCACAACGCTTCCTCGGCGAGGCCGATTTGGTGCTGGCGGAAGGTTTTTCCCATTGCGCCGGAGCGAAGATCGAAGTGCTGCGCCGCGAATGCGCCAAGCCGCCGCGCTGCACGCTCGAGGACGGGCTGATCGCCATCGTCACCGACATGGGCGAAATCTATCCGCAGTTGCCGCATTTCGGGCTGGAAGACATCGCCGCTATCGCGCAATTCATGCTCGACCACAAGTGATCGCAGACTGCACGGCAATTGTCATGGCGGGCGGCGACTCGCGCCGCATGGGAACGGACAAGGCGGGCCTGCTGTTCGACGGGCAAACGCTGCTGCAAAGCGTGATCGCAACCATGCAACAACTGTTTCCCCAGGTGATCGTCAGCGTGCGCCAGCCGCGCGCCGGAATCGATTTGCCGCAGGTCTGCGACGAACAACCCGATGGTGGCCCGCTGGCCGGGCTGGTTGCCAGTTTGGGACAGATCACCACGCCGTGGGCATTCATGGTGGCCTGCGACATGCCTTTCGTCGTGCCGGAAGTGGTCGAGTTGCTCGCCGGATATCGTTCACAGTATCAGGCGGTCGTGCCCGCGGTGCACGGACATCCGCAGCCGCTGGCAGCCTTCTATGCGACCAGTTGCCTTGCGCCGCTACGCGCAAGCCTGGCGGCACAGCAACATAGTTTGCGCGGCGTATTGAAGCAACTGGATGTGCGCTATGTGGATGAAGCCGAAATGCTGGAGGCCGATCCGCTTCTACGCAGTTTTTTCGATCTGGACACGCCGCAGGATTTTGAAACGGCAATGAATGGAGTTAAATGATGGAATATTTGTCCGTAGCAGCAGCGCAACAATGCGTCCTCGAATCGGTGGCCGCGTTCGGTGCGGAGCCAGTGAAACTCGAACAATCTCTGGGTCGCGTGCTGGCCGAGGAAGTGCGCGCCAACCGCGATCAGCCGCCCTACGACATCTCGGCGATGGACGGCTATGCGCTACGCAGCGCCGACCTGGGCAATATTCCCGCGACGCTGAAAATCATCGAAGACATCAAGGCGGGGGACATGCCGAGCAAGACGCTGGCACCCGGCCAATGCGCGCGCATCATGACCGGCGCGCCGATGCCGCAGGGCGCGGATACGGTGATCCGGGTCGAGGATACCGAGGCAGTGTTTGCGGAAACCCTCACTCCTAACTCTCTCCCGCAGGCGGGCGAGAGGGATGCGGTCTCGCTACGCGAGTCTGTCGCTAATGCGGTGCAGATCAACCTGGCCGTCAAGCCGGGCAACGACATTCGCCGTCTCGGCGAGAACATGCGCAACGGCGAGGTGGTGCTGACGCCCGGTACCGAAATCACGCCGGGCGTGATCGGTGTGCTGGCGACGGTGAAATGTGCACAGGTGCAGGTGTACCGGCAGCCGCGCGTCGCGATCCTGTCCACCGGCAACGAACTGGAAGGACTCGACGATCCCGTCGATCCGAACAAGATCCCCGATTCCAACAGCTACGCGCTGATGGCACAGGTGCAGGCGCTCGGCATCGAGCCGGTGCTGCTCGGCATCGCGCGCGACGACCCCGAAGAGCTGGCGCGCTATCTGAAGCGCGGGCTGAAATACGACGTGCTGCTGGTTTCCGGCGGCACCTCGGTCGGCGTACACGATTACGTCCGCCCGACCATCGAGGCCCTGGGCGCGAAGATGCTGTTCTGGCGCGTGGCGATGAAGCCGGGGCATCCGGTCGCATTCGGCAAGGCCGGCGAAAAAATAATCTTCGGGTTACCCGGGAATCCGGTCTCCAGCATGGTGTGCTTCGATGAGTTCGTCGTGCCGGCATTGCGCCGCATGATGGGGCATGCGCGAACCTACCGCCGCACCATCGAGGCGCGGCTGACGCATAACGTGAAGCACCAGCCCGGACGCACCGAATTCATCCGCGTGCTGCTGGCGAAAGAGCCGGATGGCTACGCGGCAAGCCCCACCGGCGCGCAGGGCAGCGGCATGCTGTTGTCGATGGCGAGGGCGGATGGATTGGCGGTGCTGCCGGCCGAACGCAATGGCCTGGCGGCGGGCAGCGCGGTGACGGTACAGTTGCTCGACGGCACGGTTTTTCAGGATGACGCAGGTTTTATGGGGTGAACTCGTAGGGCGGGCTGCGCCCGCCGAATTAAGTTGTCGGGCGGAGCCCGACCTACAACTTTAGATTAGAGCAAGGAGCAAGCATGAGCATCGCACGCATCGGTATTCTGACCATTTCCGACCGCGCCAGCCGCGGCGAATACGAAGACAAGGGCGGCCCCGCCATCCATGCGTGGTTCACGCGCGTGCTGACCTCGCCGTGGGAGGCAGTGGCAAAAGTGATCCCCGACGAACAGCCGGAGATCGAAGCCGCGCTGCGCGAGATGAGCGATGCGGAGAACTGCTGCCTGATCGTCACCACCGGCGGCACCGGTCCGGCGCTACGCGACGTCACGCCGGAAGCCACCGAAGCGGTATGCGAAAAGATGATGCCGGGCTTCGGCGAGCTGATGCGCACCGCGTCGCTGAAGTTCGTGCCCACCGCGATCCTGTCGCGGCAGACCGCCGGGATACGCGGCAAGAGCCTGATCGTCAACCTGCCCGGCAAACCTTCCGCCATCGACGATTGCCTGAACGCCGTGTTCCCGGCCATCCCGTACTGCATCGACCTGATCGAAGGCGCGTACCTGGAATCTGACCCGGAACAATGCAAGGCATTCCGTCCGGCGCACGCCAAGTGATTCCATTGCTCAATCAATAGTGAAATCGTAGGGTGCATTCCATGCACCAACGACAATGGTGCATGGAATGCACCCTGG
>JANLID010000347.1 GCA_024654105.1 Gallionella sp.
GGTGATGCCTGGGGACAACGTCAGCATCACGGTGAACCTGATCAACCCGATCGCGATGGAAGAAGGCCTGCGTTTCGCGATCCGCGAAGGCGGCCGTACCGTCGGCGCGGGAGTGGTTGCAAAGATTATTGAATAACAGGATCGAGGAGCGGGGATCGAGGATTGAGGGGAAGGTTTTTCCTCGATCCTCAGTCCTCAATCCTCGCTCCTGAATTTTAGGCCAGTAGCTCAATTGGTAGAGTATCGGTCTCCAAAACCGAGGGTTGGGGGTTCGAGACCCTCCTGGCCTGCCAAAAACAAGTAGGATTGACTGGAATAATACGCATGGCGGACAAAATCAAGTTGCTCGTTGCATTTTTGCTGGTTGTGGCGGGCATCATGGGCTTTTACTACTTGGGCGATAGCGCGGCAGTGGTCAGGCTGATTTCGGTGCTGACTGGCGTGGCGCTGGCTACCGTTGTGGCCTACACCAGTGAGCCGGGCAGGCGCTTCTTTGCATTC
This sequence comes from Gallionella sp., assembly GCA_024654105.1. Classification (GTDB taxonomy): domain Bacteria; phylum Pseudomonadota; class Gammaproteobacteria; order Burkholderiales; family Gallionellaceae; genus Gallionella. The sequence continues at coordinate 502 of JANLID010000347.1, forward strand.
GGCAAGGATTCCGTGGCCGAGGCGAAGCGTGTGGTTTGGCCAACGCGTAAGGAAACATTACAGACCACCGGTGTAGTTATTTTGTTTGCCATTACCATGGCCTTGTTCCTGTGGGCGGTGGATGCCAGTTTGATGATAATGATAAATAAACTGATGGGACGGGGTGGGTGATGGCCAAGAACTGGTATGTTGTTCATACGTACTCTCAGTTTGAGAAAAGCGTGCAGCGCACATTGATAGAGCGCATTCAACGCGAAGGTATGCAGGATAAATTTGGTCAGATTCTGGTGCCGGTCGAAGAGGTGGTGGAGCTGAAATCAGGGCAAAAGAGTATTACGGAGCGCAAATTTTTCCCTGGCTACGTGTTGGTTGAAATGGAAATGACTGACGAGACCTGGCACCTGGTAAAGAGCATCCCCAAGGTAACCGGTTTTCTGGGAGGCTCGGCGATGAAACCCACGCCGATCAGTGCAAAAGAAGTGCAGAACATCATGCAGCAAATGCAGGCTGGCGTGGAGAAACCCAGGCCTAAAGTGTTGTTTGAGGTGGGTGAGGCGGTGCGTGTTAAGGATGGTCCGTTTACGGACTTCAATGGTACGGTCGAGGATGTTAATTACGACAAGAATAAAATACGCGTGGCGGTGACCATTTTTGGTCGTTCGACACCTGTGGAGCTGGATTTTGGCCAGGTAGAAAAAGGCTGAAGAGCGAGAAAAGTGGATGGGGAACGCAACCTGCAAATATTGCGGATGCTGTTTCCCGTTTGCTGTTTCTCACGTTGGGGAGAGACGAAATGTTTCGCTATTACCCGTTTGATAGGAGTGCATCATGGCAAAGAAAGTAGTTGGCTATATCAAGCTGCAAGTGCCTGCTGGCAAGGCAAACCCGAGTCCGCCAATTGGCCCGGCATTGGGTCAGCGCGGTTTGAATATCATGGAGTTCTGCAAGGCGTTTAATGCGCAAACCCAAGGCGTCGAACCCGGCCTGCCGATTCCGGTGGTGATTACCGCATTTGCGGACAAGAGCTTCACCTTCATCATGAAGACCCCGCCCGCGACTATTCTGATCAAGAAGGCCGCCGGTGTGCAAAAGGGCAGCAAAACGCCGCACACCGACAAGGTGGGCAAACTGACCCGCAAGCAAGCGGAAGAAATCGCAACAACCAAAATGCCGGATATGACCGCCGCCGATATGGATGCCGCAGTGCGCACCATTGCGGGAAGCGCGCGCAGCATGGGTATCACCGTGGAGGGCGTATAACATGTCCAAACGTTATAAAGCAATTGCGGCCAAGGTTGATCGCAATAAATTTTATCCCTTGAATGACGCGTTGAAACTGGTTAAAGAAAATGCCGGGGCCAAGTTCGATGAATCTATCGATATTGCGATAAACCTTGGCATTGATGCCAAAAAATCTGACCAACTGGTGCGTGGTTCCGTGGTGTTGCCCAAGGGTACCGGTAAGGTGGTGCGCGTGGCGGTATTCGCGCAAGGCGCGAAGGCCGAAGAAGCCAAGGCGGCCGGTGCTGATATCGTCGGCTTCGACGATTTGGCCGAATCCATCAAGGGCGGCAACCTGGACTTCGACGTGCTGATTGCCAGCCCGGATGCGATGCGCCTAGTCGGGCAACTGGGACAGATTCTCGGTCCGCGTGGTTTGATGCCTAATCCCAAGGTGGGCACAGTGTCTGCCGATGTGGCGGGTGCGGTGAAGAACGCCAAGGCAGGCCAGGTGCAGTATCGCACCGACAAGAACGGTATCGTGCAGTGCACCATCGGCCGTGCTTCGTTCGCGCCGGAAGCGTTGCGCGAAAACCTGCTGGCGCTGATTGATGCGTTGAACAAGGCTAAACCGGCTGCTTCCAAGGGGATGTACCTGAAAAAGGTATCTATCTCCAGCACCATGGGCGCCGGTATCCGCGTCGAGCAGGCCAGCTTGGTTGCGGGCTGATTTGATTTGTTGTGATTTGAGTTTGTTGGTGAGACTTTAGTCTCGTCAGCATTTGTTTTTGGACTGCTGGCGTGCTTGCAGCATCCAAGACCGGTGGAGCCGCAAGGCTTAATGCTCGGTGGGTGGTTGATGGTGTGTCTGAGGATTTTCTGGTGTAACTACTAGCCATTCGACTAGGCTGACAATATACGTCAGCTAAGTCGCTGGTTATGTCCTCAGTCTTCTGTCTTCTGTCCTCTGATTCCCCCGTAGATGGTGTGGCTTGTCCGCAGGAGAGTTTTTCCTGAAGTAGGTCGCGGTTGTTAACCTTGGGACGTGCAAGCGTTCCAGATTGAGATGGAGGAAAACTTGAGTCTTAATCTGCAAGAAAAACAGGCGGTAGTAGCTGAAGTCAGCGCACAGGTGGCGCAGGCGCAGACTATCGTTTTGGCAGAGTACCGTGGCATTGAAGTCAGCGACATCACCAGATTGCGTGCCAATGCGCGCAAGTCCGGGGTGTATTTTCATGTATTGAAAAATACGCTGGCGCGGCGCGCGGTGCAAGGTACGCCTTTTGAAGGGCTGGCTGAAAAAATGATTGGACCGCTGGTGTACAGTATCAGTGCCGATGCAGTGGCTGCAGCAAAAGTGGTTTATGACTTTGCCAAGACAAACGACAAGCTGGTGGTCAAGGCTGGTGCTTACAACGGCAAGATGCTGGATGTGACTGGCGTTAACGCGCTGGCTACTGTCCCGAGCAAGGAGGTGTTGCTGGCTCAACTGTGTGGCTTGCTGCAATCGCCAATTTCCGGTCTGGCTCGTGTACTAAGCGCTGTGGCTGAACAAAAGGCGGCGGCTTAACTATTCACAATTAATCTTTAAAGTTAGGAAATACAAAATGGCATTCGATAAAGACGCATTTTTGCAAACTTTGGACGGCATGTCCGTTCTTGAACTCAACGAGCTGGTCAAGGCAATTGAAGAGAAGTTCGGTGTTTCTGCTGCTGCAATGGCTGCTCCTGCTGCGGGTGGTGGTGCTGCAGGCGCTGCTGCTGCTGCCGAACAGACTGAATTTTCCGTGATTCTGAAGTCGGCAGGCGAGGCTAAAGTAAACGTGATCAAGGTGGTTCGTGCCATTACCGGCCTGGGTTTGAAAGAAGCCAAGGATGTGGTGGACGGTGCGCCAAAGGCAGTTAAGGAAGGCGTATCCAAGGCTGACGCCGACGCAGTATTGAAGCAGTTGATTGAGGCTGGTGCAGAGGCTGAAATCAAGTAGGGTCGTACGCTACAAAAGGCTGGCGGTAAACCGCCAGCCTTTTGCCGCTTTAAGAAGCCAGCGGCCAGGAAGCGCGGGATTGCTTTCTGCCCCCTGTCTTTTGGTTTCGGCATAACCGGGAGTTATGTCTGCACTGAAGTAACGTAAGCATGCTTTTCGCCGAAAGGCGAAGGCTCGCAAATTTTTGTTTTCCTTCGATCGTGGAGATTATATGAGCTACTCTTTTACCGAAAAAAAACGTATCCGTAAAAGTTTTGCCAAGCGGGTCGGCGCGTTGCCGGTTCCCTTTTTGTTGTCCACTCAACTGGAATCCTTTGCTGCCTTCCTGCAGGCTTATACGCCGCCGGAACAGCGCAAGAACGAAGGCTTGCAAGCCGCTTTCAATGGCATTTTCCCGATCGAGAGCCATTCCAAAAATGCACGGCTCGACTTTGTCAGCTATCAGCTTGGCATGCCGCCGTTTGATGTGAAGGAGTGCCAGCAGCGCGGCCTGACCTATGCGTCGCCGTTGCGCGCTCGCGTGCGCCTGTCCATCATGGACAGAGAGGCATCCAAGCCGACGGTCAAAGAGGTGAAGGAGCAGGAAGTCTATATGGGGGAGATCCCGCTGATGACCCATACCGGCTCATTCGTGATCAATGGTACCGAGCGCGTTATCGTCTCGCAGTTGCACCGTTCCCCAGGCGTGTTTTTTGAGCATGATCGCGGCAAGACACACTCTTCCGGCAAGCTGTTGTTTTCCGCGCGCATCATTCCCTACCGCGGCTCCTGGCTCGACTTCGAGTTCGATGCCAAGGACTACGTGTATTTCCGCATTGACCGCCGCCGCAAAATGCCGGCCACTATTCTGCTGCGTGCGCTGGGTTACAGCAATGAAGACATGCTCAGGATGTTCTTCGAATTCGACACTTTTCATCTGGGCAAGAAGGGCATTCAATTCGAGGTGGTGCCGGAGCGCCTGCGCGGAGACGTCGCGCGCTTTGACATCGTCGGTAAAACGGGCAAGGTTATCATTGCCAAGGATAAGCGCATCACCGTGCGTCATATTCGCGAGATGCAGGAAGCCGGCATCGACAAACTGGCGGTCGGCGAGGATTTCCTGATTGGTCGCGTGATTGCGACCAATGTGGTGGACAAGGACAGCGGTGAGATTATCGCCACCGCCAACGATGAAATTACCGAAGACTTGCTGGCAAAACTGCAAGCCGCCGGCATTTCCAGGATACAGGCGCTATATATCAACGATCTGGATCACGGCGCGTTCATTTCGCAAACGTTGCGTGCCGACGAAACTACCGATCAATGGACCGGGCGCGTGGCGATCTACCGCATGATGCGTCCCGGCGAGCCGCCTACCGAAGATGCGGTAGAAAACCTCTTTCATGGACTGTTCTTCAGCGAAGAACGCTACGACCTATCATCTGTTGGCCGTATGAAATTTAATCGTCGCGTCGGGCGTGAAGAGCTCACCGGCGCATCGACTCTGTCCAACGAAGATATTGTCGAGGTAGTGAAGATTTTGGTTGAGTTGCGCAATGGCCGTGGCGAGATCGACGATATCGATCACTTGGGTAACCGTCGTGTGCGTGCCGTGGGCGAATTGGCAGAAAATCAATTTCGTGCCGGATTGGCGCGCGTGGAGCGTGCTGTCAAGGAACGTCTTGGCCAGGCCGAAACCGACAACCTGATGCCGCATGACCTGATTAATGCCAAGCCGATCTCAGCTGCGGTCAAGGAATTCTTTGGTTCCAGCCAGCTGTCGCAGTTCATGGATCAGACCAACCCGTTATCCGAGGTGACCCACAAGCGTCGTATTTCCGCGCTGGGACCCGGTGGCCTGACGCGTGAACGAGCCGGTTTTGAAGTACGCGACGTGCATCCGACACACTATGGTCGCGTGTGTCCGATCGAAACGCCGGAAGGCCCGAACATCGGCCTGATCAACTCGTTGGCGCTGTACGCGCGCACCAATGAATATGGCTTCATCGAGACGCCATATCGCAAGGCGAGCAAGGGCAAGGTATCTGATGAAATTGACTATTTGTCCGCGATTGAAGAAGGCAATTTCACTATCGCTCAGGCGAATGCCGAGCTGGACAAGAAAGGCTACTTCACCAACGACATCGTGTCAGCGCGCCAGCACAACGAATTTGTGCTGGCCGAACCGGGCAAGCTGGAATACATGGATGTATCACCTTCCCAGGTGGTGTCGGTTGCTGCTTCGCTGATTCCGTTCCTGGAGCACGACGACGCCAACCGTGCGCTGATGGGTGCCAATATGCAACGCCAGGCCGTGCCTTGTTTGCGTGCAGAAAAATCGCTGGTAGGTACCGGTATCGAGCGTACTGTGGCCGTTGACTCCGGTACGACCGTGCAAGCTTGGCGCGGCGGGCGCATCGATTACATTGATGCCGGCCGTATCGTGGTACGTGCTAACGATGATGAAACCACTGCCGGTGAAGTCGGTGTGGACATTTATAACCTGATCAAATACACCCGCTCCAACCAGAACACCAACATCAACCAGCGCCCGCTGGTAAAAGTGGGCGACGTGATTGCGCGCGGCGATGTGATCGCCGACGGCGCTTCGACCGACATGGGCGAGCTGGCGCTTGGCCAGAACATGCTGGTCGCGTTTATGCCGTGGAACGGTTACAACTATGAGGACTCGATTCTGATTTCCGAGCGTGTCCTGTCGCAGGACCGTTTTACTTCCATTCATATTGAAGAGCTGACTGTTGCTGCACGCGATACCAAGCTCGGCCCGGAAGAAATTACGCGCGATATCCCGAATCTGGCCGATGTGCAATTGGCGCGCCTGGATGAATGCGGCATCGTGCATATCGGTGCGGAAGTCGCAGTGGGCGATGTGCTGGTTGGCAAGGTGACACCCAAGGGCGAAACCCAACTGACGCCGGAGGAGAAGTTGCTGCGTGCGATTTTTGGTGAAAAGGCATCGGATGTGAAAGATACCAGCTTGCGTGTGTCAGCCGGCAGTTCGGGAACGGTGATTGATGTGCAGGTGTTTACGCGTGAAGGTTTGCAACGTGACAAGCGCGCTCAGCAAATTATTGACGACGAATTGAATCGATACAAAAAAGATCTGGCCGACCAGATGCGTATCGTCGAGGCCGATGTGTTTGCCCGCCTGGAAAAGCTGTTGATCAACAAGGTTGCCAACGGCGGTCCGAAGAAACTGGCAAAGGGCAGCAAGATCGGCAAAGACTATTTGCAAAGCATTGAGCATCATCAGTGGTTCGATATCCGCGTGGCCGACGAGGAAGTGGCTGCCCGGATGGAACAGGTCAAAGAAGGGCTGGCGCAGAATCGTACCGGGTTTGATGCCGCATTTGAGCTGAAGAAAAAGAAGCTGACGCAGGGCGACGAGCTGCAGGCTGGTGTGCAAAAGATGGTCAAGGTTTGTGTTGCGGTGAAACGCCGCTTGCAACCCGGCGACAAAATGGCAGGTCGTCACGGTAATAAGGGCGTGGTATCGCGTATTGTGCCGGTGGAAGATATGCCGTACATGGCTGATGGCACGCCGGTTGATGTGGTGCTGAATCCGTTGGGTGTGCCGTCGCGGATGAACATCGGTCAGATCCTCGAGACGCATCTCGGCTGGGCGGCGAAAGGCTTGGGCAGGAAGATCGACGAGATGCTGCAAGCCAACGCCAAGGTCACCGAAATGCGCAAGTTTCTCAACAAGATATACAACCATCACAATGGTCAGACCGTCGATCTGGATTCGTTCAGCGACGATGAAATCATCGAGTTATGCCGCAACCTGAAGCATGGTGTGCCATTCGCAACACCGGTGTTTGACGGCGCCAGTGAAGAGGAAATCAAATATATGCTGGAGCTGGCCGGTCTGCCGCTGTCCGGCCAGACCACGCTGTACGATGGCCGCACCGGCGAGGCTTTCGATCGTCCGGTGACGGTTGGCTACAAGCATGTCCTGAAGCTGCATCATTTGGTCGATGACAAGATGCACGCGCGTTCTACCGGCCCGTACAGTTTGGTGACGCAACAGCCGCTGGGCGGTAAGGCGCAATTCGGTGGCCAACGCTTCGGTGAAATGGAAGTGTGGGCGCTGGAGGCTTATGGCG
>JANLID010000026.1 GCA_024654105.1 Gallionella sp.
GCCACAGCTCGGTGATCTGCGCCAGGTCGAGCGCAAACTCTTTTTTGCCGCGCAGCAATTCCAGCCCTTCGGCAAACGACTGCATCATGCCGTACTCGATGCCGTTGTGGATCATCTTGGTGAAATGCCCCGCGCCGACCGGCCCGACATGCGCCCAGCCGCGATCCGCTGCGGGCGCCAGCGCCTGCAGGATGGGGGTCATGGTTTTTGCCACCGCTTCAGTCGCCCCGACCATCAGGCAATAGCCGTTCTCCAGCCCCCAGATACCGCCGGAGGTGCCGGAATCCATGAAGCCGATGCCCTGCTCCGCCAGCCATGCGCCGCGCCGCTGACTGTCGTGGTAATTGGAATTGCCGCCGTCCACGATGATGTCGCCCTTCGCCAGCAGCGATGCCAGCGCGCGAATCTGTTGCCCGGTTATTTCTCCGCTCGGCAGCATCAGCCACACCACGCGCGGGCCGGATAATTTTGCGACCGCATTCTCAACCGAAGTTGCAGCAACCATGCCTTCCTCTGTAACAAGTTGCGCGACCACCTCATCTGACCGGTCATAACCAACCACCTCAATACCACCACGACGCAGCCTGCGCACCATATTGCCACCCATCTTGCCTAGCCCTATCATAGCCAATCGCATCGCATCCCCTTTTTTAACAGTTAAATGCCCCGGCATTAGCGCCGGGGATTTGCCCTATTGATTTAGAATTTTGCCGCAAGAACCTTTTCAAGCTTGATCTGGTCTGCCGTAAAACCGCGGATGCCTTCTGCCAGCTTTTCCGTAGCCATGGCATCCTCATTCATCAGCCAGCGGAACTCTGTTTCAGTCATGCGTGCCGGGCGAGGTTTGTGCGTACCGGGATCAGCCAGACGGCGTATTAGCCGCCCTTGCCCCGCTTCGAGCTCTTCCAGCAAAGACGGTGCGATGGTGAGCCGGTCACAGCCTGCCAGCGCCAGAATTTCACCCATATTGCGGAATGATGCGCCCATAACGATGGTCTTATAAGCGTAGGTTTTGTAGTAATCGTAAATCTGCCTTACCGATAACACACCGGGATCTTCCTCCGCCAAAAAATCGCGGCCACTGCGCGCCTTATGCCAGTCGAGAATACGGCCAACAAAGGGAGAGATCAATGTCGCGCCAGCCTCGGCGCAGGCTCGTGCCTGCGCGAAACCGAACATCAGGGTGAGATTACAGTTGATGCCTTCGAGTTCGAGAATTTCCGCAGCCTGAACGCCTTCCCAAGTGGACGCAATTTTTATCAGCACACGATGATTTTCAATGCCGGCCTCGTTGTATAACCCGATCAGTTTACGCGCCTTGTGCAAGGTGGCTTCCGTATCGAATGAGAGTCGTGCATCCACTTCGGTCGAGATACGTCCGGGTACAATTTTTAGCACTTCCAGCCCGACTCCCACCGCCAGCTTGTCCAGCGCATCGTGCACCTGTTGTTCAGAATTAGCACTTTGTGCTTTGGCCCAGGCAATCGAATCTTCGATGAGAGGTGCATACTCGGGCAACGATGCCGCCTTGAACAGCAGGGAGGGGTTGGTGGTGGCGTCCTGCGGGTAATGACGCCGGATCGCCTCGATATCCCCAGTGTCGGCCACGATGGTGGTCATGGATTTCAGTTGCTCGAGCAAATTGGCCATATATATTTTTCTCCTGTAAATTGATATAAAATTATCGAATGAATCATAAGATTCCAAGTTCTGTTAGTCTTGTCTTCAACCGTAAATCAGTGGGTTGGCAACCGGAGCAAATTTGTCGTGCATGCTCCCGGCAGCCGCATAAATCTTCCGAAGATATAACATAAGCTACGCGGCGCTACACGCCGCGCCGTATAGCCTACCGTAATGGCCCCGCGAATTATGCGCTTTAATTCATGAATACAAAATAGGCTGTGCATTTGCCAAAGCCGCGCCTATACTGCCATCCACAGAGGAGGAAGCTATGCCGAAAGCGCCGAATAATGCTCCGCAGGAGCCGCTCAATCTCAACCTGGATTCGGTCAGGCAGTCACTGACCAATCACCTCATTTTTGCCGTCGGCAAGGATCCCATTACCGCCACCGACCGCGACTGGTTTTTCACCCTCGCGGGCGTAGTGCGCGACCGCTTGATCGAGCGCTGGATGGATACCATGCGCCGCTACTACCGCAACGATGCCAAACGGGTGTACTACCTCTCCATGGAATTCCTCATCGGGCGCAGTTTGATGAACAGCGTGCTCAATGTCGGCTTTCTCGATGAGGTGCGCCAGGCCTGCATCGAAGCCGGTGTCAATCTGGACCGGGTAACGGAGCTGGAATTCGATGCCGCGCTCGGCAATGGCGGGCTGGGAAGGCTGGCCGCCTGCTTCCTCGATTCCATGGCGACCATCGGCCTGCCCGGCTACGGCATGGGCATCCGCTACGAATATGGCATGTTCAACCAAAAAATCGACGATGGCTGGCAGGTGGAACACCCGGACAACTGGCTGCGTTATGGCAACCCGTGGGAGTTCCCGCGCCCGGAAGTGCTTTATCCGGTGAAGTTTCACGGCCATGTGGTGCAATACACCAACGGACACGGCAACCTGCATCACCACTGGATAGACACCGAAGATGTCATGGCGATGGCCTACGACACGCCGGTTCCGGGCTATGGCCTCAACACCGTCAACAACATGCGCCTGTGGTCGGCCAAGGCCTCGCGCGATTTCGATCTCAAGTATTTCAACGAGGGCAACTACATCAAGGCGGTGGCGGACAAGAACGAATCGGAGAATCTGTCCAAGGTGCTTTACCCGAACGACACCACCGACATGGGCAAGGAACTGCGCCTCAAGCAGCAGTATTTCTTCGTCAGCGCATCGTTGCAGGACATCCTGTATCGCTTTCACAAGCACCATGACACCTTCGATGAATTGCCGGACAAAGTGGCGATTCAGCTCAACGATACTCACCCCTCCATCGCGATCCCTGAATTGATGCGCCTGCTGGTGGATATCCATCAACTGGAATGGGATCAGGCCTGGCGCATCACCACCAACACCTTTGCCTACACTAATCACACGCTCATGCCGGAAGCGCTGGAAACCTGGCCGGTGATGCTATTCGAAGCGGTGCTGCCGCGCCATCTGCAAATCATTTACGAGGTCAACCAGCGTTTCCTGAAGTGTGTCATGCACTGTTTCCCCGGCGACAACGAACTGCTCAGGCGCATGTCCATCATCGACGAAACGCATGGCCGCCGCATACGCATGGCGCACCTGGCCATCGTCGGCAGCCATCATGTCAACGGCGTGGCACAGCTTCATTCCGAATTGATGAAGACCACCATCTTTGCCGATTTTCACCGCTACTATCCGGACAAGCTCACCAACATCACCAACGGCATCACCCCGCGCTTGTGGCTGAACCAGGCCAATCCTGGGCTGGCCGGCCTGATTAGCGATCGCATCGGCAAAGACTGGATTACCGACCTGTCGCAACTCCGCCGCCTGGCAAATCTTGCCGATGACCGTACTTTCCAGGCCGAATTCCGCGCCGTGAAACGCGCCAACAAGGAGCATCTGGCCGAACTGGTGATGAGCAGGCTGGCCCTCAAAATCAACCCGGACAGCCTGTTCGACGTCCAGGTCAAGCGTATCCACGAATACAAGCGGCAACTGCTTAACCTGCTGCATGTCGTCACGCTATACAACCGCATCCGCTCCGATCCATCGCTGGATGTCATGCCGCGCACCGTGATCATTTCCGGCAAAGCGGCGCCCGGTTATGCCACCGCCAAGCTCATCATCAAACTCGCCAACAGCATCGCCGACATCGTCAACAATGACCCCGCCGTGCGCGGCCTGCTGAAGCTGGCCTTCATCCCCAATTATGATGTTTCCACCGCCAGCATCATCATCCCGGCAGCAGACCTGTCGCAGCAAATCTCCACGGCGGGCACCGAGGCCTCCGGCACCGGCAATATGAAACTCGCCCTCAATGGCGCGCTGACCATCGGCACGCTCGATGGCGCCAACATTGAAATCATGGAGGAAGTGGGTGAAGACAACTTTTTCATCTTCGGACTCAACGCACAGGAAGTGACCGCGCTGAAGAATGCGGGTTATAACCCCTGGAATTACTACCATGCCAACACCGAGCTGCGATGGGCGCTGGACATGATCGCCTCAGGCTACTTCTCGCCCGAACAGGCCGACCGCTTCCATCCCATCGTCGACAGCCTCACCCACGGCGGAGACCATTATCTGCTGCTGGCCGACTACGAAGCCTATATCGCCGCCCAGGAACGCGCGGAGACGCTCTATCGCGACCAGCAGCAATGGACCCGCCGCGCCATCCTCAACGTGGCCGGCATGGGAAAATTTTCCAGTGACCGCACCATAAACGAATATGCGGAAAGAATCTGGGGTGCCAAACCGGTGCTCAAATAGCCATCCCGATCACCACGACGAATAT
>JANLID010000398.1 GCA_024654105.1 Gallionella sp.
CCGAGGTGAAATCGCGTGGCGGGGGGTTGAGCCGATCCTTGACCGCACCGTCACCGTCGCCATTCTCGCCGTGGCACCAGGTGCAACGCTTGTTGTATATTTCCTTGCCCTTGGCAGCAGTACCAGGCTTTGCTGCTGCCGACCCTGCCATAAATAACGCAGCACAAAGGGTTAGGAGAGCTATTTTATTTACATTACTCATTATTTTTCCTAATCGCCGATTATTCATTTGCCCACGACCTTGGCCGTCTGCCGGTATAGTCATATAAATACAGAATAACTTTCCATATCTCATCCTCGGTCAAATAATCCTGCCAGACGGGCATGGCTGAAATCCATGGCGCAGCCTCGGCAGGCAGCCCCGGACCACCGGTTGATATGCGCCAGAACAGAAAGGATTCCTGCAACTGCGCAATGGTGCCCACGTCCTGAAAATTGAGCGGGGTTGGGTTCAGGCCCGAGGCATAAGGGCCATTGCCGTCCAGTTTATCGCCGTGGCAGAACTGGCAGTTCTTGATGTAAACATTCCCGCCATCCTCGACCAAACCTTTAAACTTTGCCGGGTCTTCCTTCTCGAACTTGCGATAGGGGTTCTCCAGGGTCGAAAGGTTAAAGCTCTTGCCAAACGCCTTGAACTTGGATGGCGGCGCGGGGTGGATGGTGCGCAGTTCCGTTGGAGCCTCAAAGCTGGGCATCATACTTGAATAGGTATAGTAACCGGCCAGCAGCGGCACGATGACAAACACTATATTTCTTACCATCTTCTTGGACGGGTCTTCAACCAAAGCCTTGATGGGGCCCACCAACTCCTGAGCCCCTTCCTCGGTGAAGGTGAACACCATAACCGTTCCTGCCACCACGAACAGCATATACATGGTGAGCAGGCTTTTCGGGATCAACTGGTGCAGCGCCACGTCGAACACCAGAATGAAGCCAAAATACACTCCAAGCACAACGAGGACGAGTTGCAACAAGCGGGGAATGAGTCTTTTTTTCTGTGTCATGATTATTTCGATCCTGCCAAGTAATTAACCAGCATCTCAAGCTCCTTCGCTTTCATTTCCTCTCCAAATGTCTGCGGCATCATACCCCCGGTAAATCCTTTGGCTATAACCGCATCGGGGTCGAGTATCGACTGCCGAATATAGTCCTTGCTCTTCGTTGCGCCAATCTTGGTCAGGTTCGGGCCGAGTTCACCAGCCTGACCCGCTACTGTATGGCACATACCGCAGCCATATTTTGCGATGACCTCCTCAGCTGTTTTCAGGGGAGCCGCTGCCTCTGCTGCGGGCGCTTCCGCTTCTGCGCCGGCGGCGGGCATCTCGGGGATCGTGACCGTTACTTCGGCACCGCCAGAATCCTGAAGATAAGCGATAACAGCCTGAACCTCAGCCTCTTTGAGTCCGATGCTTCCACCAGTAACAACGGGCATTGGGCTTTCGGTATCATTGGTTCCCGACTTGCCGAACCCGGCTACCACATATGCCGATGGGTGCTCCATAGACTCGTGAATATACTCCTCGATCGTCTTTGCCGTGCCTTTGTAACGGGGATCTTTCAGACGCTCGGGCGCGTTCTTACCAATCTGATCCAGCATTGGCGCGCGGCCCATTTTATTGTGGCACAGCGTGCAAGTCCCCTTGCCGTTAAAAATCTTCCCGCCCAACGCGATGAACTGATCCATGGTCATCGCGCCGAGATCCAGCTTTTCTTCCACCGGAGGCGGTGCGGGTTTTATCTGCGGGATACCAAAATTGGCAAACGCCCAAAAGGCCATAACCATCAACAGACTGAAGACGGCAACCTTGAAAAAGTTAATCATGCTGGCTCCTTCCAGTAACCGTTGGCAACCCCGTGCTTGCCGCTAATGGTGCTTAACCAGAAGACAAAGATGACCATGGACATGAAGATAATCGTGCCGATCGATACGATGTTGGCCGCATAACCCAAAGCCGGAGTATAGGCATCAGGGGATGCATCGCGGAAAACATTGGATACGTGCCAATACTGGCGTATACCCGAGCGGATGTAACCCATCAGGCCCATCAGCCACGTGAAGGACACGGCCAGCAAGAACAGCGCGTATTGCGACCGGGCGGGCATCCGCCCCCAGTGCAACGGCGCCACATCTTTTGCACCTTTATACATCAGCGCATCTATGACCGTGCTGGTAATGATAATTGTCAGCGTAGTCAAAACCTGGGGTATCGAGGCCGCCACCTTATACACCGTATTGGTGAAGTAACCGTAATAGACACCCAGCGTAACAATATTAATGAGACCCACAGTAAACAAAGCAATTTGCAGCGCGTTGCCCAGCGTCACCCAGGACACGGTGGCGATTTTATTGGCGCGCCGGTAGAACATGAAGCTCATGAAGGTAAACGTGAGCAGGAAGTTCACGGCAGTGTTTTTCGCCGGCATGATGCCAAATACGCCCAGATATTTGTGATAGGGTCCGCCGAGACTCTTGAGCTCGGAATTGGTAAGCACCAGGGTGTGTGGCGTAAACCACACCAGGAAGGCCGCTACCATGAAAATGGCAATGTATTTGATTCTGCCATTGTAGCGATAAGCACCCTCACTGCGCCCCATACCACACCAGAGATAGTAGTTGGCCGACAGGAACAAGGCGCCAATCAGTACCGCCTGAATGATGAATAGCCAGGCAAACACGCCGCCCATCAGGGTAATACCCATTTGCTGGCTATAGGCATACAGCTCGGCGGTGAGGTAATAACCTGCGAAAGGCAGGGGCAGTAGCGCCGCGA
>JANLID010000004.1 GCA_024654105.1 Gallionella sp.
CGATACCAAGGTATTGATCGATGTTCTGGAAGATGATCCGGAATGGGCGGACTGGTCGATTGCCCAGTTGCGCGCGCAATCAAAAGTGCACCCGCTAACCATCAACCCCGTCATCTATGCGGAACTGTCGATGGCATTTTCCAAAGTGGAAGCGCTGGATAAGGCAATCGAAAATCTCGGCTTGACGATATTGGAGCTGCCCCGCCCCGCGTTGTTTCTGGCGGGCAAGGCATTCGCACAATACCGGCGGCAAAGCGGCAAAGCCAACAACGTCCTGGCCGACTTTTTCATCGGCGCACATGTGGCTGTGCTCGGATGCCCACTGCTGACGCGCGATGCGCGGAGATACCAGAGTTACTTTCCGAGTGTGGAATTGATTGCACCATGAGAGCAGTTATGCAAAAACAAAGTCACCGTAGGGCGGATGAGCCGAAGGCGTTATCCGCCGGACGCGGTGTTTGCTATCCGAGGAGTAATGCCACGCTCCTCCCATGCGGCGGATAACGCTGCACTCATCCGCTACATGGTTACCGTCGCCACTCACCGCTGATGCCTGACTATCGCCGCAATCGCGTTCCCGGGGGAACGTATTTCTTTACGGTCAATCTGCTGGAGCGCCGCGAGCGCCTGCTGGTCGAGCACATCGACGCGCTGCGCGCGGCGGTGAGAATGGTTCGCGCGCAACGTCCGTTTCATATTGATGCATGGGCGGTGTTGCCGGATCACACGCATTGCGTCTGGACTTTGCCGTCCGGCGATGAAGATTACTCTTCGCGCTGGAAGGCGATCAAGATCGCGTTTGCAAAGGCGCTGCCTAAAACCGAAGCCCTGTCGGCGGTGCGGGAACGCAAGGGTGAGCGCGGTATCTGGCAACGGCGTTTCTGGGAGCACACTATCCGCGATGAAAGTGATTACGCGGCGCATGTGGATTATGTGCATATCAATTTGGTCAAACATGGGCTGGTGAAGCGCGTTGCCGATTGGCCATACTCGTCATTTCACCGCCTGGTGACGGATGGGATTTATCCGCAGGATTGGGCGGCAGATGTTGCAACATTGAAGGTGGGGGAGCGGGATGAATAACGACGTAGTGCGGAAAAGCGTAGCGCCTTCCGCCGGATGGAAAATGAGCAGCATACGGCGGATAACGCTGCATTCATTACATGCGGCGGATAACGCCTTCGGCTCATCCGCCCTATGTGCGGCATCAGGGATATGCCCATAGTCCGCGTTGCCCTCGATGTTCCGCTGCCCACCCTGTTTGATTACACGGTGGCAGATGGTATTGCGGTTACGATCGGGCAACGCGTGATCGTGCCGTTCGGTAAGCGGCAGATGGTTGGGGTGGTGATGGAGTGCGTTGCCGTGACGGAGATGGCGCCGGAGCGCATCAAGCCGGTGAAGCAGGTGCTGCATGACAGCGTGCCGCTGTCGGCGGGGCTGCTCGATTTGTTGCGCTTTTGCAGCGACTATTACCGTTATCCGCTCGGGCAGACGGTGTTGTCGGCGTTGCCGACAAGGCTGCGTTCGGACAAGCCAATCATCAGCCGGGCAATTTTGACGTACCGTCTGAGTGCGAGTGGTGCGGCGCTCAATCTCGACGCTTTCCCGAAACGCAAGGTGGTGCAGCGGCGCATCCTGGCGAAGCTGGCCGAACAGCCGTGCAATCTGGCGCAGCTCAAGAGTTTGTCGGCGACGGCGGGAAAGCAGTTGCAGGCGCTGGTGGCGGAGGGGTGGGTTGAGAGTGTTGCTCTTGTAACGCCCCTCACCCCCAGCCCCTCTCCCGCAGGCGGGAGAGGGGCGCATGCTTTCGACAACGCCCACACGCTGACCAGTGAACAACAGCAGGCGGTGGATGCGGTCATCGCAGCACAGGGCTACGCCTGTTTCCTGCTGCACGGCATCACCGGCAGCGGCAAGACTGAGGTGTATGTGCATCTGATGCACCACGTGTTGCAGCGTGGTGGACAAATATTGCTGCTGGTGCCGGAGATCAACCTCACGCCGCAACTGGAAAATTATTTCCGCCGCCGCTTCCCTGATGTGAGCATGATCAGTTTGCACAGCGGTTTGGCGGAAGGCGAGCGGCTGCACAACTGGCAGCAGGCGCAGACGGGCGCGGCGCAGATCGTGCTCGGTACACGCTTGTCGGTGTTCGCCGAATTGCCCGGCCTCGCATTGATTATCGTGGATGAAGAGCACGATGGCTCGTTCAAGCAGCAGGACGGGCTGCGCTATTCGGCGCGCGATGTGGCGATTTTCCGTGCCAGCCAGCGCGGCGTGCCGATTGTGCTGGGCTCGGCGACGCCATCGCTGGAGAGTTATTACAACGCGCAGAGCGGGCGCTACCGGATGCTCAGGCTGACCGGACGCGCGCTCGCCGAGGCGCGCCTGCCTGCGGTGCGCTGCATCAACATCAACCAGACCGTGATGCATCACGGCATCAGCGAAAAGCTGCTGCACGAGATCGGGCAGCGCATCGCGCGCCAGGAGCAGAGTCTGCTGTTCATTAACCGGCGCGGCTATGCGCCGGTGCTGATGTGCACCGGTTGCGGCTGGCTGTCCGGCTGCAAGCATTGCGCGGGCAAGATGGTGCTGCATCTGAATGACAAGCGGCTGCGCTGCCACCATTGCGGCTATCAACTGCGTATGCCGCACGTTTGTCCGAGCTGCGGCAATGCCGACCTGCATCCGGTCGGTAGCGGTACGCAGCGCGTGGAAAGTGTGTTGCGGGAACGCTTTCCGGACGCGCGCATTCTGCGCGTGGACCGCGACAGCACGCGCAACAAACGCGCCTGGCAGGTCTTGCGCGAGCTGATTCATGCGAATGAGGTGGACATCCTGGTCGGCACGCAGATGCTTGCCAAGGGACACGATTTTCCCGCGCTAACTTTAGTTGGGGTGCTTAATCCGGACAGCGCGCTGTATAGCAGCGATTTCCGCGCGGCGGAAAAACTGTTTGCGCAACTGGCGCAGGTGGCGGGACGCGCCGGTCGCGCCGACAAACCCGGCGAGGTGCTGATCCAGACCGCTTTTCCGGAACATCCTTTGTTCTGTGCGTTGCAGACTCATGATTTCGACGGCTGGGCGGCATCGCAACTTGCCGAGCGGCAGATGGCGGGCTTTCCGCCATTTATGTATCAGGCGATGCTGCGCGCCGAAGGCAAGCAGGCGGCCGGGGTTTATGCATTTCTCAACCAGGCGCATGCTGCTGCCATCGGGCTCAAGCAAAGTGTGGAGGTTTTCGGTGTGGTCCCCGCCGCGCTGCCGCGGCGCGCCAATCACATTCGCGCGCAGCTTCTGATCCAAAGCGCGAAACGCAAGGATTTGCAGCAATTCTTGCGCACCTGGCAGCCTTTGCTGGACATATTGCCTGCCCAGAAGCTGCGTTGGGCACTGGACATTGATCCGCTTGAGTTTTAAAGTGCGCAAACTATTCAGCGCATCATATCAAGCATGGGATTATTAACATTTGCATGACTTGTTTGCGGAGGCCGGTGACCTTGCCAGAACGATTAAAGTTGATGTTGCGCAGCACAAACTGATGCGTGCCCTTTGGCAAAAGACTGACCCGGCACCGTGAGTCGTCCATCATTTACCGGATTTTTGATAACAAACCGTGAGGCAACAAAATGAAACCAGCATCTTCTGATATGTCGTGGATGAATCTGCCTAACCTGCCATTATCTGTCAAGGCACTTTTCTCCGGATATTTGCTTACCATTGGACTGGGCTTGTGCATGGCCGGACTGCAGATCATGCTGACTCACGGCATGGCGGACGGCAAACCCGGGCTATCCTATGAAGATATCGTGTACAGTTATTACGGCGACCGCAGCGGGAGCCATCTGGAAAGCAAACTCAACGGGTCGATGAAGGGAATGGGTACGCCGGAAGCGCGCCTCGATATCATCAAGTGGGTTCGCGCAGGAGCGCCCGAAGCCGACTGGGAGCCGCGCATCAAGGATACCTTCGGGCAGCATTGCGCGATGTGCCATAGCACTACCCCGAACATTCCTGATTTTACCAGGTATGAAGAAGTCAAAAAACTGGCCAAAACCAGTGAGGGCGCAAGCGTTCAAACGTTGACCAGGGTGTCACATATCCACTTATTCGGAATCAGTTTTATTTTCTTTTTTGTAGGATTTATTTTCAGCTTCGCGATAGGCATACCGAAATGGTTGAAGATTCTGGCCATTACTTTTCCCTTCGTTTTTCTGATCGCAGACGTGCTCTCCTGGTGGGTTACAAAATGGATCCCCGGTTTTGCCTGGCTCACTATCATTGGCGGCTTTGGCTATAGCGTGGCATCCACGTTCATGTGGTTTACCAGCATGTACCAGATGCTGATTATGTCGCGTAACGGAAAAAACTATG
>JANLID010000257.1 GCA_024654105.1 Gallionella sp.
TGTTTGGCCAGCGACTTGTTGATGATCGCCGCCAGGCATGGTGGTAGATCCGCCCGGATAGTCAGGATGTCAATATGTGGTTCATTGGCAATCCGATACATCAACTGTGCCATCGAATCGCCCTCGAATGGTAGCTTACCACAAGCCAGTTGGTACAAGCTCGCTCCCAGGGAGAACAAGTCTGAGCTGCCATGGATTTTTTTGCCCGCCAATTGCTCTGGTGACATGTAGGAAGGCGTACCCAGTACCATGCCGGTTTTGGTCTTGCTCGAATCGGTAATGCGCGCAATACCGAAATCGGTCACCTTCGGCGTATCGGTCTCCGGATCGTACATGATGTTGGCCGGCTTGATGTCGCGGTGCACCACGTTCTGCTTGTGCGCGTAATCCAGCGCATCGGCGACGCGGGCGATGATACTCATTACCTTGGGCAGCGGCAGCAGATTATCCGGCTTGGTAAACGGTACCAAATCCTTGCCCTTGAGAAACTCCATCGCGATGTAGGCCAGATCGTGTTCTTCACCCGCATCGTAGATCGACACGATGTTCGGATGATTCAACCGTCCGGCCGTCTCGGCCTCGCGGAAGAACCGGTCTTTCACGTCCTGCAACTCGTCGGCCTCGAATTCCTGCGCCAGTGCCATGGTCTTGATCGCCACCACGCGACCGATCTTCGGGTCTTTGCCGTAATACACTACCCCCATCGCGCCCTTGCCGAGCTCCTTCTCGATCTCATAGCGCCCCAGCATCGGCTTGGATACGCCGACCTTGTTCAGCACCATGGTGCTGGTATTGGTGCGTCCGCCTCCGCCACCCCCCAGAATCACCGTCTCGGACATCTCGCGCGCCTGCGTCAGGCGTTGTGCCAGGTCGCGGAATTTGGGGTTGTACTCGGCCATGTATTTGAACACCGATTCGGCCTTGTTGAACTGGCGCTTGCGCTCGAAATCCAGCCCGAGGTTGTACAGCACCTCCATCAGGCTGTTGTCCATCGGCACTTTACGGAACTTGTCAAAAGCAATATCCAGTTGCCCCTGTCCCTGAAACGCCAGGCCCAGCATGCGGTTGCTTTCTGCGGAGTCGGCATCGGATTTCTGCTTGCCCTTTTCAGTCAGCAGGTGACGTTTGGTGGTCAACAATGCGTGCCCAACCAGCAATAATGTGGTAGGCAGCATCAGTTGCAACCACATCGCCTGCGTCGTCATCAGCACGAAATGCGTCGCCAGCAACACCACAAGCAGCGCGCCGGTAATCGCCGCGCCAATGGCCGCACTCAGGCGCGGTAACAGCAGGATCAGATACAGTGCAACCAGCCCGAATACGGCAAGCTCGGCCATTCCTGCCCAGTTGGGGGAGACAAAGAAGTCACCTTGGAGGATGCTGGACACGGAATGCGCCAAGGTCAGCACTGGCGCCATGCCCGGCGATATGGGAGTTACCTGCAGTGTGCCCACGCCGGCGGCCGATGCGCCGATCAGCACAATTTTGTCGCGATATTTTTCCGCTGGAATCTTGCCGGTAAACACGTCGTAGAAGGAATCCACCGGAAAGGCTGGTCGCCCATTGTCATCTTTGTAAAAATAGGTGTGCATCTGCAAGGCTGGATCGGTAGCGATTTTCAGGTTACCCAGTTGCACTCCCTCGCCCAGGTTGATCTGAATATCCTTGGGTTCAAGGTTGAGGCTCCTGGCGGAAAGCATCAAGGACAGCGACGGGTAGTATTGGTCGTAGTAACCAACCACCAACGGTTCGGTGCGAACTGCACCATCCACATCGGGAAAGCTGTTCAGGTGGCCCATCGCCAATGCCTTGCTGCCCAGCACCGGAATGGGCAGCAGGGCAGCGCGCGCCGGTAGCGGCTGCGCGCCATAACCGGATGCGTCTTTTACGTTCGGCAGATTGTTGCGCAGCACATAATCAGGCAACGGATGATCGGGGTTTCCTTGCGGCTCGCCCAATTCGAAAAACATCGCCAGCAACACATCCTCAGCCTTGCTCATGCTGTCGCTCAGCTTCTGATCGTTATCAAGCCGGTGCATCGCTTCCAGCAGCAATGCATCCAGTGGCGAATGCTCTATCGGGGCTGGCAGACCTTCCGGACCGCCCACTTCAGTAGCGGCGACACCGCTTGCCGGCACGCCGGGATCGGTTACCGTGGGGGGGGTTCCTTCCGGCGAATACTGCTTGCCCAGCAATTCGGCAATTTTGTGTATGTAGGCGAGTCCCGCGTCAACCTGCGGTTCAAAGAAAAATGCAGTGTGGCCGATTACCTTGGCGTGCCCCGCCGCCAAAATATCGATCATTTTTGCGTGGATCTCGCGCGGCCACGGCCAGCGCCCAAGGTTGGCGATACTCTGGTCGTCGATGGCGATCACCGCCACTTTGTCACTTGGTACGTGCGATGAAGCGAGTACACCCAAGTCGTAAGCCTTGCGCTCCAGACTCTGCATCAGGTCGCTGTTAGCGCCCAACAAAAACATCAGCGCCACCAACAAACCGACGAACCATTGAAGTTGTGCGCCTTTGAATAGACTCTCTGGGATTTCAAGAGGTGAAAGTTCTTGCGGTCTTTTTGCCTGAAGAAGAT
>JANLID010000040.1 GCA_024654105.1 Gallionella sp.
TTCGTCTATGACGCGAGCCTCGACAAGTTCCAGATGCTGAATCCGACGCCGGTTCTTGGTGCTGAGTATCAAGCGTATGACGCCGACACGCTGAAGGCAGATACGGCTGATGTCCTTGCCGCCGGATTCGCAGCTACCCCATACAACGCAGGAACAAAAACTACCGGAACCTTTACCCCAGATGAGGCAAACGGGAACTTCCAATATTGTGTGAATGGTGGGGCTTTTACTCTTGCCCCTCCGACAAACAATAGCACGCTGATTATCCAGATCACCAACGATGCCAGTGCCGGGGCGATCACCACGTCGGGGTTCACTAAGGTCACCGGCACGGCGCCGGGCACGGTCAACGGCGACGACTTCCTCGCCTACGTCACCAAGATCAACGGGTTCTCGCATCTCGCATGGCAGGCATTGCAATGACGTTCCCATTCCCCACGTTCTCCAAGTTTGCGGCGGCTGAGTTTTCCCGCACGAAACTCGTCACCGCGGACGAGACGTGGGCTGTGCCTGACGACAACTCGGGGAAGATTCGCATCAAGGCGTGGGGGGCCGGCGGTGGCGGGGCCACCAACGGGACGTACAACTCATCCGGCGGTGGTGGGGGTTTTGCACAGGGCGATGTCACTGTCGCCTCAGGGGCAAGCATAGTTCTCAAGATTGGCGCCGCTGGGGTAGATGGCTCAAACGGTGGAACAGGCGGCGGTTTGACCGGAGCGTTTCTCGGATCGGTAACACAAGGCAATGCTCTTATTGTTGCGGGGTCTGGAGGTGGCGGTGCATATGCAGACGCAAACTCTGATGGAGGCGCTGGTGGTGGGACATCTGGTGTTGCTGGTGGGCAACTCGGTGGGGGGTCTGGTGCAGGAGGTACACAAAGTGCCGGGGGTGCTGCTCTTGCGACATCGTCGGGCACAGGCGGCTATGCCGGTGGTGGTGGCGCAGGCTATTGGGGCGGCTACGGCGGCGCATCGGTTCCCGGTTCTTATTACGGTGCTGGCGGCGGCGGGTCGGGCTACGTTAGCGGCGAGAACACCACGAACACAGCAGGCTCGGGGACCAGTGTAGCAAATTCCGGCGACGCGGATTATGCGGCCGGAAAGGGCAATGAAGAACAACCCGGCTACATCGTGATTTATTACTGACATCCCGCCAGCATAGGCGAGAAGGGAAGAAGCAAATGGACGAGCAGCGATTCCATCACTTTCTAAGGACACACCATGCCCGCTCAAAGAATCTCTGAATTCGACCTCTGGCAACCAGGCTATGCCGGTGCCGTGGTAACGGTCTATATTGCCGGAGGCACAACACCGGCATCGATCTACACCGACGAAGCGCTGTCTGCTGCGGCATCAAACCCGCAGACGCTTTCCTCGACCACGGTCAATGGCGACACCTACGGCAAGTTCGCGGCGCCGCTCTACACGTCGTCCGCCTACTACCTCGACATCGATTCAACGGATCAGACCGGGATTGTTCGGCCGCCGCTGACGACGCTAGTCGCGCAAGACGCCAGCGATGCCACAGTCACGCCCACCGGTGGAACGGTGGCGACGGCACTCGACAACCTGTTTGCGCGCACGGTGTGGGCCGAGGACTACGGCGCAATTGGTGCGGTCGCGGCGACCAACACCACGACCCTGACAACCGCCATTGGCATTGCGGCGGCGCAGGGCGGCGGCATCGTCATGCTGCCCGACAACGCCTCGATCAACTTCAACCAGATCACCATATCCGCCGGCGTGATTCTGTGCGGCGCTGGCCGCTCTGGTTCACCGACGGTCCTGCAAAGCCAGACCGCGGACAAGTGCATCACCCTGGGCGGCGATGGCGCCGGCCTGATGGACCTGGTTGTGGATGGCGTCAACAAGGTGGCGGGCGGCATCGGCATCTACTCCAAGGCCAAGGACGAGACGGTCCTGCAGAACGTACTGGTCAAGCGCTTCGAGACGGGCATTCAGCAGAAGGGCGGGCGCCGGGCGAACTGGAAAGACCTTTATATCGACGCCTGCACCACCGGCGCGAAGCTGCACGGCGATACCGATGCCGGCGGTGGAGCGGATGGGGACCAGTGGCGCAACAACCGCTGGATTGGCGGTGTAGTCTCGACCTGTACCAGTATCGGC
>JANLID010000057.1 GCA_024654105.1 Gallionella sp.
GAGTTTCGCATTAACGAGGAAATACTGGATGCAGCCTGACAAACACGAACTGGTCTGCCCGGCGGGCAGCCTGCCGGCACTGAAAACGGCGGTGGATAATGGTGCAGATTGTGTCTATATCGGCTTCCGCGACGACACCAATGCGCGCAATTTCACCGGTCTCAATTTCAGCTTCGACAACGCTAAGGAAGGTGTGCGCTACGCCCACGCCAAAGGCAAGAAGGTGCTGCTGGCTCTGAATACCTACCCGCAGGCCGACGGCTGGCAGCGCTGGACCACGGCCATCGACCGTGCCGCCGAACTGGGCATGGATGCGGTGATTCTGGCCGACCCCGGGCTGATGCAATACGCCGCAAAAACCCACCCGGATTTGCGCCTGCATCTTTCCGTGCAGGGTTCGGCCACCAACTACGAGGCGATCAATTTCTACCATGAAATGTTCGGCATCCGGCGCGCCGTGGTGCCGCGCGTGCTGGCGCTGCCGCAGGTCGAACAATTGATGGCTAATACTCGGGTGGAAATCGAGCTGTTCGGCTTCGGCGGCCTGTGTGTGATGGTGGAAGGGCGCTGCGCGCTGTCCTCCTATGCCACCGGCGATTCCCCCAACACGCGCGGCGTGTGCTCTCCGCCCAAGGCGGTGCGCTGGCAGGAAACGCCCAAGGGGCTGGAGTCGCGCCTGAACGGCATCCTCATCGACCGTTACGATGCCGATGAAAATGCCGGCTACCCGACCCTGTGCAAAGGCCGTTTCGATGTGGCGGACGAAACCTATTACGCCATCGAGGAACCCACCAGCCTCAACACGCTGGAGCTCCTGCCGGAACTGATGCGCATGGGCATCGCCGCGATCAAGATCGAGGGGCGCCAGCGCAGTCCCGCATATGTCGGGCAAGTCACCAAGGTATGGCGCCAGGCCATCGACAACTGCCGCCGCGATACCGAAGCGTTTGCCGTCAAGCCGGCATGGATGACGGAGCTTGGTAAAGTATCGGAAGGGCAGCAACAGACGCTGGGCGCGTACTATCGCCCGTGGAAATAACCAACGGAAATTCCAAATGAAATTAGCCCTTGGTCCCGTCCTCTACTACTGGGATCGCGACACCATGTTAGGCTTTTACGAGGAGATGGCCGACGCGCCGGTGGATATCATCTACCTTGGCGAGACCGTCTGCTCGCGCCGCCATCTGCTGCGCCTGCAGGACTATCTGGAGATCGCGCAACGCCTTGCCGCCGCCGGCAAGGAAGTGGTGATTGCGACACAGACCCTGATCGAATCGGAAAATGACGTCAAGACCCTGCACCGGATCGTCGAAAACGGGAATTTCCGCGTGGAAGCCAACGACATGGGCGCGGTGCGGCTGCTGGCGAACAAGGTGCCGTTCGTGGCGGGCTCGACCCTGAATATTTACAATCCGCAAACCCTCGACCTGCTCGCCGGACTGGGCGCGGCCCGCTGGGTGATACCGGTGGAAATGTCGCGCGAGGCGCTGATGGCGGTAGGGGGTGGTCGCGAAACCAGCCCGGAAACGGAAGTGTTCGCTTATGGGAAATTGCCGCTGGCTTTTTCGGCGCGCTGTTTCACTGCACGCCACCACAATTTGCAAAAAGACGATTGCCAGTTCAAATGCCTCGATTATGAGGACGGCCTTGCGCTGAAAACCCGCGAAGGGCAGCCCTTCCTGACACTGAATGGGATCCAGACCCAGTCGGCGCTGGTTTACAACCTGATCGGTGAACTGGATAAACTGCAGGAGGCGGGAGTCGATGTGGTGCGGGTCAGTCCCCAGGCGCATCACACGGGTGAGATACTGCGGCTGTTCCGGGAATGTATCGAGCAACGCCTGACGCCCGCGCAGACCCTGTCACAGATCGAAGGCCTGCTGCCGGCAGCATCCTGCAATGGCTACTGGTACGGCAGACCCGGCCTTGATTTTGTACGCAATGATAATTCGACCGCTACTGCATGAGGTGACCCATATGAAACCTTTCCTGATTCCGCAGCCTGTCAGAATCCTCGTTTCTCTGCTGCCGCGCTATCCCCATTCGCTGATTTTCACGCGGGTGGTCAATCTGGCATTGGGGAGCAAATTGCATGATGAGGTCTGGCAGCCCCTGCACGGCAAGCGGGTCTGCATTCGCGTCAAGGATGCCGGTGTCGCGTTTCACTTCACGCTTGGCGCGAGCGGTCTGCTTGCCCGTCATGCGGCGGCACAGCCTGATCTCACCATCAGCGCCAGCGCACAGGATTTCTTTCTGCTGGCGTTGCGCAAGGAAGATCCGGACACCCTGTTTTTCAGCCGCCGCCTGGTCATGGAAGGCGATACCGAACTGGGGCTGCTGGCAAAGAATACGCTGGACGCCATGGAACTGCCGCCGCTGGATTTTCGCGCGCTGCTGCCGACACGCCTACTGGACAGACTCCGCACCCGCCGGCTGGCATAAGGAGACGATGAGTTGCAGCGACTTATCCGTTGCACCGCGATTTGCCTGCACAAATCCGCCACATTGCCTGCGCATTTCACTTAACGCATCCGGGTGATCCAGCAGGCGTTGCAATTCTGCCGCCAGTTTATCGCCATCCTGTACCTGCACTGCCGCTCCGGCGGCGAGCGCCAGCCGCGTCGCCTCGGCGAAATTGTGGGTATGCGGGCCGACCACTACCGGCGCGCCGGCCGCGCAGGCCTCGATCAGATTCTGCCCGCCATAGGGCAGCAGGCTGCCGCCGATGAAGGCGAGATCGGCGGCGGCGTAATAGGCAAACATCTCGCCCATGCTGTCCCCCAGCACCACCTGCGTATCCGGTGCAACGGGCTCGTTTGCACTGCGGCGTTGCCAGCGCAAGCCGCGTTGCGCAATCAATGCGGCGACTTCCTCAAAGCGCTGCGGATGGCGCGGCACGATCACCAGCAGCAGGCCGGAGATATGCACCTGTTGCGGCGTGTCGAGCAGTTTTGTAGGGTGCATTTCATGCACCATGGTGCGCGGAGCGCACCCTACGGTGAGGTTCGCGGGTGGGGAGGGAGGTGAGCCAAGCAACGCATCCAGCAGCAGCACTTCTTCCCCGTCGCGGGTGCTGGCGGCGAGAAACACCTTGCGCCCTGCGCCGAACTGTTCACGCAATTGCCTGCCCAGCTCCAGCATGGCGGGGGGTGGCTCGATGTCGAATTTGAGATTGCCGGTCACGGAAACATTTTTTGCGCCGAGACTGGCCAGGCGCGCGGCATCATCGGCAGTTTGCGCGGCAACGGCGGCGAGTTCGCCCAACGCATTGCGGGTCAGCCGCGCAAAGCGCGCATAACCGCGCGCAGAATTTTCCGACAGGCGCGCATTCAGCAACAGCAGCGGCACGCCAGTTTCGCGGCAGGCGTGAATCAGGTTGAACCAGATTTCCGTTTCCATCAGGATGCCGAATTGTGGTTTGAAATGGCGCAGGAACCGCTTCACCGCAAACGGATAATCATAAGGCAGATACACGCGCAGCGCGCCGTCGCCATACAGTTGCTCGCCGGCGGCGCGCCCGGTGGGCGTGGTGTGGGTGAGCAGAATTTGATGGCCGGGATAGGTTGCGCGCAGCCTGGTAATAAGGCTTTGTGCGGCGCGGGTCTCGCCTACCGAAACGGTGTGCAGCCAGATGATCGGCCGATTGCTTCGCACGAAATAAAAGCCGAAACGCTCGCCGATATGATGCAGGTATTCCGGCTGCCTGCGCGCGCGCCACAGCAGGCGCAGGAAGATGTACGGCAACAGCAGCCACAGCGCGAGGCTATAAACAAATCTTGGGTTCAGCATGCCATCGCCTGGTGCAGCGCGGCAAGCACGGCGGCGGCATCCGGCGCACGGTTGACGTTGCCGAGATTGACGGCGCTGCGGCCCGCACACAGGCCAGTCAATGCCGGGTCGGTCGCGGTATAGATGCCGACGGTGGGCACGCCGAGCGCCGCCGCAAGATGCGCGAGGCCGGTATCGACGCCAACCGCCGCCTGCGCGCCGCCGAGCAGCGCGGCTGCCTCATTCAGGCTCAGGCGCGGCGGGACAACGGCATCGGGAATGGCCTCGGCGAGGCGCAGGCTGCGCGCCTGTTCCGCCGCGCTGCCCCAGGGCAGGACGCAGCGAAGATTTTTTTCATGCAGATAACGCCCCAGCGCGATCCAGTTTGCCTCGCCCCACAGCTTGTCGGCGCGGCTG
Source organism: Gallionella sp. (assembly GCA_024654105.1). GTDB lineage: Bacteria > Pseudomonadota > Gammaproteobacteria > Burkholderiales > Gallionellaceae > Gallionella. The sequence continues at coordinate 4,186 of JANLID010000057.1, forward strand.
GTGGCGTGCAGCAACACGGCATATACGCCCTCCGCAAGCCAGGCAGGGCGGGCGATGGCGGGTGGCCGAATGCCGTAATCCGCCGCGCCTTCAAGCTGATAGCCCAATGCCAATCCGGCAAGCCGGCGATTGCGTTCCACCGCATGTTGATCCCCGGCGACAGAAAAGCGACGGTGGTAGAGCAGGCTGGCAAGCGGCTCGCGGGCACTGTCCCAGGCGAAGCCGCAGCGCGTTGTTCGTACGCAGCGTGCAATGAGCGCGCTCTTCAGCAGGCCCTGGGTATCCAGCACAATGTCGTAATGGCGGGCGCGCAGGTTGCGGCAACTAGCGTGAATCTCATCGCGCGCCGCCCACCATGATTTGCGCCAGCGGCGTAGCGCGACCGGGATCACCTCGCGCACGCCATGATGCAGCGCGGGTAATGCGGCGAAATTCTCCTCCACCACCCAGTCGATACTTGCATCGGGAAAGTGGCTGCGGATATCCGTCACGACAGGAAAGTTATGCACTACATCGCCCAGCGAAGAAGTCTTGATCAACAAGATGTTTGAGATGTTCTGCACGGGCGGTCCTGGAATGGCAAAGCTCAAGATTGGACAGGCGAATGGATTATTTGGGTTGAAGATAGGCTCGCGGTTATTGTTGCGGACAATCACATGTTAAGGATGGCCGGGCAGGACAAAACGCGTCACTCTTGAAAGACGATTTTTCGGGGGAAGCACAGTCTGGGAGTGAACAGTAGGTCATGCAAAGGTTTCCGCTTCTGCCAATGGTTTGGCTTGCCGGTCTTTTGCGGACAAGGCGGGCTCGCCTTGGATAGGCCATTGGATTCCGATGGCCGGGTCGTTCCAGGCAATGCTGCGCTCGAATTCTGACGCCCAGTAATCCGTGGTCTTGTAGAGAAACTCCGCCGTGTCCGAGAGCACCACAAAGCCATGGGCGAAGCCTTCCGGTATCCAGAACATGCGTTTATTGTCGGCGGAGAGTTCCGCTGCGACATGCTGGCCGAAAGTCGGCGAGCTGCGGCGGATATCCACCGCGACATCGAGCACCGCGCCCTGCACGACACGTACCAGTTTTGCTTGCGGGTGTTGTATCTGGTAATGCAGGCCGCGCAGCACGTTTTTGGCCGAGCGCGAATGGTTGTCCTGCACAAAGTCCGCGTCGCGACCCGTCAGTTCGGCAAATTTGCGGCGGTTGAAGCTTTCAAAGAAGAAGCCGCGTTCGTCGCCGAACACTTTGGGTTCGATAATCAGCAAATCGGGAATGGCAGTTCGAGTCGCTTTCATCCGGCAAAGCTCTTTTTTTCTTTTAGCACATGCATCAGGTAGTCGCCATAGCCGCTCTTCAGCAACGGGGCGGCGAGCCGTTCCAGTTGGGCGGCATCAATGAATCTTTGGCGGTAGGCAATTTCTTCCGGGCAGGCAATCTTCAATCCCTGGCGGTGCTCAATGGTCTGGATGAACTGGCTGGCCTCAAGCAACGATTCATGCGTGCCGGTATCCAGCCACGCATAACCGCGTCCCATGATTTCAACGGATAACTTGCCGCGCTCCAGATAGATGCGGTTGACATCGGTGATCTCCAGCTCGCCGCGTGCGGAAGGCTTGAGGTTGGTGGCAATATCCACAATTTCGTTATCGTAGAAATACAGGCCGGTAACGGCATAACTGGACTTGGGCTGCGCCGGTTTTTCTTCCAGCGAAATGGCGCGTCCGCCGTTATCGAACTCTACTACCCCGTAGCGCTCCGGGTCGCGCACATGGTAGGCGAACACCGTCGCGCCGTTGCTTTGCTGCATCGCGCTTTTTAGCTGGTCGTGCAGCGAATGACCGTAGAAAATGTTGTCGCCCAGCACCAGCGCGCAGGGATGATCGCCGATAAATTCACGCCCGATAATGAAGGCCTGCGCCAGCCCGTCCGGCGAGGGCTGCACGGCGTATTGCAGATTCATCCCCCATGCGCTGCCGTCGCCCAGCAACTGCTCGAAACGGGGCGTGTCATGTGGTGTCGAAATAATCAATACATCACGTATCCCCGCCAGCATCAGGGTAGACAGCGGGTAGTAGATCATCGGCTTGTCATAGACCGGCAAAAGCTGCTTGGATACCGCCAGAGTGACGGGATGCAGGCGCGTACCGGAGCCGCCGGCGAGGATAATGCCTTTTCGGGTAAGTGGTGAGTGGGGAGTGGGGGGTGGGGAGTGGGTCATTGGGAATTCCATTTTTTGTGTAAACCGGTCAGTAATTTTCCGGTACGTTCAGCTAGTTCGAAAGCGGCATGGTCTGAGGTGGCAAAGTTGAGCATGACTGCCAGTTGTATCTGAGTTTCCAGTTCTGCCAATGATCCGCGTGAAATACCGATGAAGTGCAAATATTCTTTTGCACCGTTCCGGCCAGCACCCTCGGCAATGTTGCTTGGTATTGACACTGCAGCGCGGCTCATCTGCTGAGCTAATCCATAGCGCTCTTCTGCCGGAAAACATGAAGTTAATTGATAGACGGCTTTAGCCAATTGCATCACAAATTTCCACACTTCAAGTTGTTCATGCGGCTTTCCCACTTCCCGCTCCCCACTTCCCACTTCCCGCTCCCTACTTCCCACTATCCAGAATTTCAGTAAGCATGCGCGCCACGCCATTCTGCCACACGGGCAAGGTCAGGCCAAAGGTGCTTTGCAATTTCGTAGTATCCAGGCGCGAATTAAGCGGGCGTTGGGCTGGGGTCGAAAAGGCGCTGGTTGGCACCGCCTTGATCGCGTCTGGCGCAATTTTGAGCGGAATGCCGACATGTCTTGCAAAATCGATAACGAAGCTGGCATAGCCATGCCATGAAGTTTCGCCTGTGGCAACCAGGTGATACAGCCCGGACAGTTCCGTGCGTTGCTGCGCGGTATGGATGGCATGGGCGGTCACGTCGGCCAGCAGATCCGCGCCGGTGGGCGCGCCGATCTGGTCATCGATGACGGTGAGGCTGTCGCGCTCCCGCGCCAGCCGCAACATGGTCTTGGCAAAGTTGCCACCATGTGCGCCATACACCCAACTGGTGCGGAAAATTAGGTGCTTGCAGCCAACCTGTTGAATAAGTTGCTCGCCTTCCAGCTTGGTTGCGCCATACACATTGAGCGGCGCGGTGGCGTCCGTTTCACGCCAGGGCTTTTCGCCGTGACCATCGAACACATAATCGGTGGAGTAATGGATCAGCCAGGCGTTGCCGCGCTTGGCTTCTTGCGCCAGCACAGCGGGCGCCAGCGCGTTGATGGCGCGGACGAGTTCCGGTTCGCTCTCCGCCTTGTCCACCGCCGTATGGGCGGCAGCATTGACGATCACGTCCGGCGCCACGGCGCGAATCGTCCGGATAAGGCCATCCGGGTCGGTGAAATCGCCGCACAGCTCGCGGCTGTCCGCATCCAGCGCGACCAGTTCGCCCAATGGCGCAAGGCTGCGCTGCAGCTCCCAGCCGACCTGGCCGTTTTTGCCAAACAGGAGAATTTTCATCAGGCACGTCCTGCGTAATTCTTCTCGACCCATTGCCGGTACGCGCCGGACTGGACATTGCGCACCCACTCCCGGTTGTCGAGATACCACTGCACGGTCTTGCGGATGCCGCTCTCAAAAGTCTCGGCAGGTTTCCAGCCCAGTTCGCGCTCAATCTTGCGCGCGTCGATCGCATAGCGGCGGTCGTGGCCGGGGCGATCTTGAACGTAAGTGATGAGGACTGAGGACTGAGGACGAAGTGGGTTGGGCGCCAATTCGTCGAGCAGCGCGCAGATGGTGTGAACGATCTCCAAATTGGCCTTTTCGTTCCAGCCGCCGATGTTGTAAACCTCGCCCAGCCTACCTTTTTCCAGCACGCAGCGGATCGCGGCGCAGTGATCCTTCACGTAGAGCCAGTCACGAATTTGCTGACCGTCGCCGTAAACCGGCAGCGGTTTCCCGGCGAGGGCGTTAACGATCATCAGCGGAATGAGTTTTTCCGGAAAATGATACGGGCCATAGTTGTTGGAGCAATTGGTGGTCAGCACCGGCAGGCCATAGGTGTGATGGTAAGCGCGCACCAGATGGTCGCTGGCGGCCTTGCTGGCGGAATACGGACTGTTCGGTTCGTAGCGATGCGTTTCGCTGAAAGCGGGATCGCCTTTGGCGAGCGAGCCGTACACTTCATCGGTGGAAACATGCAGGAAGCGGAGGCCGGTCTTTTCCCCATCTGCCAGGCCGGACCAGTAGGCGCGCACCGCTTCGAGCAAATGGAAAGTGCCGACGATGTTGGTCTGGATGAAATCTTCCGGGCCGCGGATCGAGCGGTCCACATGGCTTTCCGCCGCAAAGTTAATGACGGCGCGCGGCCGATGTTGCGCCAGCAACTCGCCAACCAATCCCGCATCGCCGATGTCGCCACGCACAAAGAGGTGGCGCGGATCACCATTGAGGGAGGTAAGATTTTCCAGATTACCCGCGTAGGTCAGCTTGTCGAGACTGACGACCGGCTCGTCATGTTCGGCCAACCAATCCAGAACAAAGTTTGCGCCGATGAAACCTGCACTGCCAGTTACCAGAATCATAAATTTTCCTGCGCCGAGCGAGGCATGACTGTTAAACCCAAATAATTCATTAGCCTGTAGAAGCTCGATAAATCGAGCTCCTACACAACATAAACGGTCCAATGGACAATCCGGGTTAAAAGAGGCTGCGATTATATTTGATGCGGCCGATCATTCATACAGGCCATCACATGAATGTCAGCGCAAAGTAGTAATGTCCCCTTGAGTTTGCGCTGAGTAAACTCATTGCCCGATAAGAACCCTAGCGGCGGACACTTTGAAATGGACATGATGATGAGTCAAAAAGAAGCGAAACGGGGGCAGGTCACGGAACTGCTGACGGCAGGCAAAACCGACCAAAAGGAAGCTGGCAAAATGCTGGCTGTCAGCGTGCGTCAAATCAAGCGTATCTTGCGGCGGTACCGCACCGCAGGTTTGCCGGGGCTAATCAGCAAGAAGCGCGGACGGGTCTCGAATCGGCGTGTGGGCGAAACAATCAGGGCAACCGCGATCAAGCTGGTCGGCGAACACTATCGCGACTTCGGGCCGACACTCGCGGCAGAGAAACTGGCCGAGCGTCATGATATACACCTATCGGTTGAAAGCGCCCGCCAGATCATGATTGCGGCGGGGTTTTGGAAGCCCAGGAAAGGCGCGACCGTTTGCGTGCACCCCACGCGCGAGCGCCGCGCCAGGCTTGGCGAACTGGTGCAGATTGACGGTTCACCACACGATTGGTTCGAGGGGCGGGCCGACCTGTGCACGCTACTGGTGTTCATCGGTGATGCGACAGGCAAGCTCTTGCAGCTGCGCTTTGAGCCTGCCGAGACCACGCTGGGGTACATGCACATGCCCTGCATGACCATATCGTGGCGCACGGGCTGCCTGTGGCGCTCTACAGCGACAAACACAGCATCTTCCGCATCAATGCCAAAGGGGCCGATCCGGAGGCCGAAACCCAATTTGGGCGGGCGACACGGGAACTGGGGATCGAGTGCATTCACGCCAACAGCCCGCAAGCGAAGGGGCGCGTGGAACGTGCCAACCTGACATTGCAAGACAGGTTGCCCAAGGAAATGAGGCTGGCCGGGATATCTGACATCGCCAGCGCAAACGAATGGCTGCCCGGCTTTGTTGCCAGCTTCAACCGGCGCTTTGAGGTGATACCGAAGGATGCGGTCGATGCGCACATCGCCTACCCGGGCAGCGCGGAAGAGCTCGCGAATATCCTGTCCGTACAGACCGCCAAAACGCTGTCAAAGAACCTCTCGTTCCAGCATGAATGCCATTTGATACAAGTGGAAATCAGCGGAAGCGGATGGTAAATCAATCAATGCGCGGGTCGAAGAAGCGATCGCAAAGCGTTGTATAAAAAACAGCAAGGGACACAAACCGGCAGCGGGTCACCCTTGGAGAAAAATGCTCGTCGGCAAGTCCGCCACCGATAGCAAAACCGTTATCCAACAAAATCGGTAACGAAGGGGGAAAGGGGACATTTCTACTTTGCAGGCGAGGGGACATTTCTATTTGGCGTTGACAGAGGCAATTCGTCGCGTTGACGGGGGAAAAGTTATGAGAGACAATACGCCCCAAGCTATAAATAACCGGGGGGAGCATGACTGAAGTAATAAAATTTGGCATCCGCGCGTTGCTTGTTGTTCTGGCTACCATGGTAGCAGCGCAAGCGGTAGAGGGGGATCCCAAGGCGGGCAAAGAAAAATCCGCAGTGTGCCAAGGTTGCCACGGCGAAGAAGGTATCAGCATCGCGCCCAATTTCCCTAATCTGGCGGGGCAGTTTCAGAAGTATATCGAAAGACAAGTCCTTGCTTTCCGGGATGGTAAGCGCACTGATCCGATGATGTCTGATATGGCAGCTGGCGTGGCCGAACTACAGGACATTAAAGATATAGCAGCGTATTACGCCGGCAAAAAGCGCATGAAGGGTGCGCCAAGCAGCAATAAAGCTTTGGCAGCAAAAGGCAATGTTATCTTCTACAAGGGCAACATAGACACCGGGGTGTACGCTTGCAGCAATTGCCATGGCGAAAACGGCTATGGAAAAGACGCCCAAAATAATGTCTTCCCTATGATCAGCGGGCAAACCAAGGATTATCTTGTGAAGCAGTTAAATGATTTTCGTAGCGGCGATCGCCACAACGATCCGGCGGGAATGATGGGTGCTGTCGCCAAAAAAATGACTCCTGCTGAAATTGACGCAGTGGCGGAGTTTGTGGCCGGAATGTGAGCGTTTGGCACTGCTCTGATTTGCGCCAAACAACCCGGTATGCGCCGTGTCCACCACGGCGCATTTTGTTTGTACTTAAGGAAGCGCTGGACTTATAAATCAATGAATTAAATCGTTCACCCTTCGGTGTCAAACAGCGTTCAATAGTTTCTCCACCTCAGTATGTAACTATCCGGCGCGTGGGTCGCCTCTGTGGGAGTTTGTGGCGGCTTCAGGGCAGGCGGGGAACAACTATGTCATTCCATTTCTCTTTCAAAACGGCAATAACCCTACGATTTCACTATTGATTGAAAAATGGAATCAGCCCAGCCCGAACCGGTGTTCGAGTTCGATCAGCGCACCGCCCGGTGACGAGTGATTTTACCATCGCCCCGGATAGGCTTGTGCGTGTGGTTCAGAGTGCGGCAGGTTTTCGGCATCGACGGGACAAATTCTTGCTGTTTCGCGTAGTGACGGAGCGGAATACGGATTTTTTCGGGGATTTTAAGAAAAAAATTGGCGTTGACCGGAGGAACGTGGTCAAGGATACTTTGAGCTGTGCGGTTGAATTTCCTATCCTTCACTGTCAGTTACTTATGATCCGGCTCGGGGGAATTCATGACGTTTCCGGCTGCCAGCCCGACAATGGCGATGCCGATAATCACGCAGATCATGCCAACCGCCTTGCCGAATACAAACCCGCCGACAATCCACAAGACCATAGCTGCGATTAATGCAATTACGAGGGTGCGCATTTTGGAATCCATTCCGAAACCCTTCTTATAAAAAATATTACTCATACAAACTATCTGCCCATATTTTGATGGTAGTCGAATGTAGCGGAAAATGTTAAGCAATGATTGCCGCTAGATTTTTTCAGTGCTGTACACCACGCTCAATCAATGTTTATTCTCTTCATAGTCTGCTAATCCATGCCTTTCGAACAACACGATACGGCAACAGTGCTGAATGTGCAGGTCATCCCCTAATGCAATCCCGTCTGCCAGTTACCCCTTGATCAACTGGGTGCGTTGCATGAACATACGCACCAGGAAGAAGCCTATGGTTGCAACAACAATGCCGACTGTGATGCTTGCCAGAATGGGGTATGCGCCTGTGCCCTTGATACCGCCTATCCACACATAGCGCTCGAACAGCGTACCCACGATGATGCAAACGGCCACCGCATTGATCGCGGTGACATTGTGGCGCGGTCCGGGGAAGCAGAATGCGGTGCACGGAATGACGAACTTCAGCACCAGCACAGACCACCAGATAAGGGAGTAGTCGCCGTTTTGCATAGCCATCACACGGTCTGTTTCATCCGGGATGTTGCCATACCAGATGGTCAGATATTGCGCATCGAAGGTATAGATCCACAGTTGCGTAAACGCAAACAACATTTGCGCAAGGTAGTTGTAGATGTAATCCGGAACCGGACGAACCAGTTTCTGGCGGCTATTCAACGCATAAATCCACACCACCAGAAAAGCCAGGAACATCCCGAAGTTGCTGAGGAACTGGTGCATCCCGTAAATCGCGCTGTGCCAATGCGGAACCAGCGTCATCTCGAAGTCCCATGCGACCATGGTGCTGTACAGCACGAAGAAGAACGGAACCCAGGTCGCTACCGTATGGAAACGTGCCGCATCTTCCGGGCTGCGTTCACTCACCGCCTGACGTTTGATGAACACCCAGTACAACGCCATCATGAACAACATGCCGATCACCTCGCGGGGGATCAACCAGTGCGAGCGATACCAGCCGGGCATGTGGAATTCCTTGGTGATGGGAGTGTCCCACCACGGGAAGGTGTTTGAACCACCCGCCAGCAACACGACCAGCAGCACAAACGCCAACGGAAACAGCGCGTACAAAGAAACCGCCAGGTGGCGTACTTCAAAACGCCATTTGGCATTTACCAGGTGCAGCACTGAACACAAGGCGACGCTACTTAATGCGAGCGACAGCACCACTACAAAACTAACGGTCAACACCGCCCAATTACTGTATGCCAACATATTCGCCGTCTCCTATTTTGCCTGGGCCGTAGCCAGTCCGGCCCGACCCTTTTGCAATACCTTGCGCATGTAGTTCACCACATGCCAGCGCTCGGTCGCCGATAGGTCACTGGCATAACTGGACATCACTGCGCCGCCTAAAGTCATGTAACCCCAGACATAGCCATCGGGAAACGCCTCGGTATCCAGCAAGCGGCCTGTGGCAGTCAAATCCCACGGCTTCATGGTCAACTTGGCTCCCACCAGGCCATCACCCGTACCCGATTGTCCGTGGCAAGGGGTGCAATAAATCGCGAACAAACGGCCTCCCTGCGCGACAGATTTCTCATCAGCCGGAACGGGATTGGCCATTTTCATCGCAGCATCCATATCCTTGACCATAACGGTCGTGCCCGCCACCGGCACAGATCGCCGGGGAAATGCCTTCATGCCCAGGTTGGCCGAGCCAACACTTTCTTGCGGCTTAACGCTGATCTGATTAGCCATATCCTGCGACCAGGGCCACGCCTGCGCCAGGGAGGGCGCGAGCAACAGCGCAACTGCTAAGGATAACTTTCTCATTTCCCCGCCTCTTCCTGAATTTCCAACACCCCATGATTGAGGAACACCCCTTTGATTTTCGCCATCGCAGGCTCGTCTGCCTTCACCAAAATTCCAATCTGGTCTTCTGACACCTTCGCGCTATACAACGGCGACCGCCTGGCCGGTAAACCCGCGCAAATCAGGAAGCCCAGGACTGAAATAAACACCCCCCCCAAAACAAACATCTCGAAGGTCAATACGAAGTTGGGAGGAAGCGGCACGATGGGTTTTCCACCTTTCATCTGCGCGTAGAAATTCGCCTGCGCGCCGGAGATCAGGAAGAACCCCAGCAGACCACCCATCAACGCGCCAGCCAGCGTGAACCATTGCACCTTGGCGGAGCGTTGGCCAAGAATGTTCTCCACCTCGTGGTGCTCGATGGGGGATTTCAACGTCAAATCATCAAAATTGAATCCCTTGATGTTCGCCGCACGCAACTCGTAAATTGCGGCTTCGGCATCTTCGAAGTTATTAAACAGCGCGAGTAAATGACGTTGGCTCATATCAGGGCGCTCCCTGCTCGGCAGTTTCACTCTTCTTCAGGTGCAGGCTGCGGTGATAAACCATTTCCTTCACTTCATACATGGACACGGATGGGAACACCTTGCAGAACACCATGAACAGCATGGTAAACCAGCCGAAGCTACCGAACACCATGCCCCATTGGACCAGGCTTGGCCATTGGTCATGATCCCATGTCCAAGGATAGTAGCCGTGCGAGAAAGTCGGCGCAATGATCATCCAGCGTTCCAGCCACATGCCCAGATTCAACAGCAGTGACACTGCGAACAGCATCGGAATGCTGGTTTGGGCCCGTTTGAAGGCCAGAGTCAGCGGCACGATCGAGCCGCAGAAAATCATTCCCCACCAGAACGGAGCATAAGTCCCGGTTGCCTTCTGGATCAGAATATCCTTGGAGGCCTGGTCGCTGCTATACCAGACCGAGGCGAATTCCACCGCGTTCAGGTAAGTCCACACCATCGCAATCGCGAAGGTCAGACGCACGATTTTCTTCAGGATAGACAAGGTCATGTATTCCTCAAACTTGAACACGTAGCGCAAGATGATGAACAGCGTGATGATCCCGGAGCAACCGGAATACAGCGCACCGGCCACGAAGTATGGCGGGAATGAGGTGACATGCCAGCCGGGTTGTTGCGACATGGCAAAGTCGGCGGCCACAATGGAGTGCACCGACACCGCCAGCGGAATCAGGAAACATGCGATCGTCAAGTAAGTGACGCGGAAGTTGCGCCATTGGCGGTCAGTCCCTTCCCAACCCAGCGACAACAAGGTGTACAACTTCTTGCGCCATCCTTCGTGCATATTGTCGCGGCAGATCGCCAGATCGGGAATCATCCCCACGTACAGGAACAGAATTGACGAGCTCAAATAAGTGAAGATCGCCATCGCGTCCCACAGCAGCGGGGACTGGAAGTTCGGCCAGATGCCGCGTTCGTCCGGGTAAGGCAGCGAGTAGTAGAACTGCCATAAACGGCCAATATGCACCATCACGAACAGCCCCGCCGTCATCAGCGAGAAAGTCGTCATCGCTTCGGCGAAGCGATAGATCGGCTTGCGCCAGTCGGCATGCATCAAGTGCAGGATCGCCGACAACAGCGTCCCGGAGTGGCTCATGCCGATCCAGAAGATGAAGGTGGAGATATACAGCCCCCACGCATGCGGGTTGTTCAGGTTGGCCACGCCCAAACCGGTCTGGTACTGATACACCTCGCAGCCTATGCCCACGCCAAATGCTGCGAACGCGCAGAACAAGATGACCCAATACAGCTTTCTGGGATTTTCCAAACTCCCGAGCACATCCTTATTAATCTTTGCCCAAGCAATGTCTTCGCGGATATCTTTCATTGTTATTCCTTAAAGGAGTTCCTGTTATCTCAACCGATCACACGGCGCTTTCACGTACGCGCTCCAGATACATGACCGAGGGATAGGGACGCAGCTCTTCGAAAATACGATAACCGCGCAACTCGCTCCCGCCCTCCTCCTTGTCTTTGGTTTGCACATCCTTATCAAGCGCCACCTGCTGCGCCTGCCATTGCTTGTGCACCCTGGATTCAGGGTCAACCAGGTTGCCGAAGGAAATCGCGCTGGCCGGGCAGGCTTGCTGGCAAGCTGTTTGCACTTCTCCATCGCGCACGATGCGGCCTTCGCTCCTGGCGGTCCCCTTGGCGGCATGCAGTCGCTGTACACAGAAAGTGCATTTTTCCATCACGCCCTTACCGCGTACCGTCACATCCGGATTAAGCTGCTGGTTCATTTCGGCAGGCCAGACATTGTCGTCAGACGGATAGTCATACCAGTTAAAGTAGCGCACTTTGTATGGACAGTTGGCCGAGCAATAACGCGAACCGATACAGCGGTTATAGACCTGCGAATTCAGGCCATCTGCGGTATGGTTGGTAGCCGCCACCGGACATACCGTTTCGCACGGGGCAGCCTCGCATTGCTGACACATCATCGGCAGGAATTGCGCGCCCTGATCGGGAAACTCACGATCATCTTCGTCCCAGTAACGTTCAATGCGAATCCAATGCATCGCCTGCCCATGCGCATATTTTTCCTTGCCGACTACCGGCAAATTATTTTCCGCATAGCAGGCGACGCTACACGCATTGCAACCGGTACAGGCATCCAGATCGATGCTCATTGCCCACTTGTACGGGTCATGCGGCTTATCATCAACCGGGTGGAAGTGACGGAATTGTGACCAATTTTCCAGTAGATTGTTGACCGACATGCTTAAACCTCCTCCGAAAGCCTGACTTTATCGCTGGACACGCGCACGGCAATTTTCCTGCCCATTTGCATACCACCTGCAACACCTTCATCCTTGACCACGATGAAGCGCTGCCCGGTCTTGCTGACCTTGACGCGCGTCTCGTGCAGCGCCAATTCACCGGTTTCCTTGTCGAACACCGCATCCAGAATCTGGAACGGATTCACGCCATAACCCTTGGCATAACGGCCCAGCGCTTCGTGACCGCGGCCGAGCGGTATTGAAATCGCATCCGGATGTATTCCCGGAAACAAATAAGCTTGCGCTTTGATCGAGCCGTTTTTGCCGGTCACTTCGACGATGTCGCCCTCTTCTATCCTCAGTTCAGCGGCCTTTTTGGGGTGAATTTCCACCCAGGAATCCCACACGATAGTGGTCAATGGATCAGGTGATTCCTGCAACCAGGGCTGGTTGGTATGACGGCCATCCCGCAGGCTGGCGCTCACAGATGGAATCAGTTGCAGCGGATATTGCGCGTCGATTGCGGCGGATGCCGGCAGCGACAAACCTGCTGCTGTGGCATTGCCGGACAGCACATGCGATGAACCGGCCGGCTTGATGATGCCTTTGCTCAGCGTCTCGTTCCAGAAGGTATCGTCATCAGCGACACCACCGCCCAGCGCACCTTTATTCTGCAACACTGCGGTGCGCAAATAAGCGTAGTAGTCATCAAACTTTTTGTATTCCTCGGTGTGACGCAGCTTGATCAAAGCCAGCAAAATATCACCCATGCCACGGGTATTGGCGTGCAGCTTTTCCATCAGCGGTTGCTGGATATTGATTTGCGCGCCTTCCGCCATATACTCGGGAACCTGCGTGCCCCAGTCTTCCAGCGCGGAATCGAGCGGCAATACCAAATCAGCTTGCATGGCGGTTTCATCCAGGTAGTGAGCAAACGCCACCCTGAAACCCGCCTTGGCCATGCTGTCCTTGAATTTCATCGCACCCGGCGCGGTAAATACCGGATTGGCTGCGTAGCTGAACAGCACCTTGTACTTGCCCGCATTCAAGCCATCGTTAAGCGTCTTCAGCGCGGCGGTATTACCGGTTGCCGGAGCCATTTGCGGGAACGGCACTACCGCAGCCGCTTCGACTGTCTTGCCCACATTGCCCAACACCTGGTTGAGCAGATTGATCGCGGCGGCATTTTGCGAACCATGCGCATAACCCTCTGCCGCACTGCCCGCAAGCACCAGGCTTGGTGAGCGCAATTTCAGCAAGGCAGCGATTTTGTCGATTTGTCCGGGAGGGACGCCGGTTTCCTTGCTGACACGCGCTTTGTCATAACCCTTCACCGCAGCCGCAATATCGCCAGTAGCGATACCCAGGGCGTTGATGATGCCCAGCGCCAGAATGCCTTCGGTTCCCGGACGCACCACAACCCAGCGATCCGCATTGGCGCCGGTCAATGTCATCTTCGATTCCACCTGGATCAGCACGCCACGCTGGCCATCCACGCCCTTGCGAAACTGCGCATATTGCTGCGAGAAATGCACCGGAGAAACCCAGGCGCCGAGGAAGTCGGCACCGAAGGACAGCACCACCTTGGCTTTATTGATGTTGAAACGCGGCATTTCCACGCCATATGATTTCTTGTTGGCAGCGCGCAGCACGGCCGGCGCAATCGCTTCATACACGAAATGATTCTTGCAGCCGAAGCTGTCCAGATAATTGCCCAGCAACACCTTGAGATGACCGCTCACGCCGCCGGTCAAAAAAGCGATCTCTTCGCCGCTCACACCGTTCAGCTTTTCGGCGATCAGCGCATAGGCCTTTTCCCAGGTGATGGCTTCGCCTTGCCCGCCCTTCCGCAACAACGGCTCGCGCACACGGTCAGGATTGTAGTGGTGTTGCACGCCTGCCTGCCCCAAGCCACATGTCTTGCCGCGATTGATCGCGGAATCGGGGTTGCCATCCAGCTTCAGTACGCGCCCTTCGCGTATGCGTCCGGTGATATTACAGCCCGCATCACACTGCGCGCAGGTCGAATTAAAGTACGTGCTGATACTGGGAATCATGTAGTCGTTCGTTTCAACATACGAAACTACAGTTTCCTTTCCATCATCAACCGAAGTATTGCCGCAGCCGTTCAACGCAACCGCCACACCGCCCCAGCCCAGCATTTTCAGGAAATCACGCCGATCAAAACCGCTGTTCATCATTACAACCTCTCTGGAAGATTCTTGAAAATGGCATGTCCGCCGGGTGCCCGGCCATAACCAGCCACTTGGCTATCGTCTTTCGGGTGCCCGGCCAAAAGCTCTTCGGCTGATAGCCTAGTGGAATGGCTATAACCAATGACTTGCCCAGCGTCTTTCGGGTGCCCGGACAAAAGTTTCTCGTCTGCTGGGTTAGTCAGATGGCTAGTAGTCATATCAGTAGTTCTATCAAAAGTTTTATGGCTTATTTGTGGCACTGCCAGCAATCGTTAGGACCTTGCGCCTTGACCGCACCGCCAGAAGCGTCAGCCGCCGGTTTCTGGAAGTTGTACCAGTAAGCCTGATTACCAATCGGCGTGCCACCCTCGACGGTGACCGGATGATCTTTCTGATGACAGTTGGCGCACCAACCCATAGTAAGTGACTTGCTGCGGCGTGCCACGGTCATTTCTTTTACATTGCCGTGACAATAGCCGCAAACCTCCTGAACCGGGCGGTTTAACTGAGAAATAAAACGTTCGATATGGCGCTCGTGGCTGAAACGCACGAAGTCCGGAAGATCATGCACCTTCTTCCAGGGAATGGCTTTCTTGGCATCCCAGTACTCGAACAGCTTTTTAATGCGCGGCGTCTCGCGTACCGACTCGATGCTCTGGTGGCAGCCGATACATTTTTGCAGTGGAGGAATTCCCGCTACCGCACTGCGCCTGGCGTAGGTATGGCAAAACATGCAGTCGATCTGCATACCGCCTTTGTCGGCATCACCGGCATGGCGATCATGGGGAAACTCGATGGGTTGCTCAATAGCCGGGCCCAGATCATCCTCGGTCATTAGCGCAGGTTGCGGGGCATCGACTGCATAACTGCCCACAGCAGCAAACAGTCCTATTAGCAAGATAGACAAACGTAAAAAACGGTGCATCGTAAGGACTCCCCCCCGGCAAACAATTTAATCCACGTCAGCACGCAGCTAAACGTGATAAAAAATGAAACGGATTATTTTTGATGCGGCGTATCGCGTTAAAACTATCTTTTGTCTTTAGGAAGCTCTAAATAAGTCCCGCCGTTCGTGGTTGGCTTGT
>JANLID010000119.1 GCA_024654105.1 Gallionella sp.
CGAACACGATCAAGTCATAACGCTTTTTCATACCCGCTGCGCCAAAAAAAGAGGCGCGGATATTAACATTACCTGTGCCACAATGCGCGCCATGCAAACCCCTCCACCCACCCGTTGGCTGCTGTATTGCCGCGCCGGATTCGAGCAGGACTGCGCGCAGGAAGCCTTGCGCCAGGCGCGCCAGCAGAAACCCGTTATCGCCGAACAACCCGCCATCATTGCCGACAGCGGCTACGTCATCGTCGCGCTGAACGGGCAGCAATTGAATTATCGCGAACTGATCTTTGCGCGCCAGTTGCTCCGGTTGCACCACACCGCCATCCTGCCGGAGCGCGACCGCCTCACGCCCATCCTGTCCGCCATTGCAACACTGCCCGGCAGCTTCGGTGCATTGTGGCTGGAAGTGCCGGACACCAACGATGGCAAGACGCTGTCCGCTTTTACGCGCCGCTTTCAACCCTTGCTGGAGGCGGCACTCCGGGAACGAGGCAAATTGCAGAATGGCATCAAAAATTCCGTTCTGGCTGAGCCTGTCGAAGCCGGAACGAAATCTGCGCTGTCAGTTTGCCCTTCGACAGGCTCAGGGCGAACGGAGAAGTTGCAGCGCCTGCATATCTTCTTTCCGGACAAATCCTGCGCGCTGATTGGCAGCAGCGACCCGCACAACAGCGCAGCGGCCATCATGGGCATCGTGCGCCAGTCCATGCCTGCCGAAGCGCCGAGCCGCTCCACATTGAAACTGGCGGAAGCCATCGAGGTGTTCATGGATCGCGGCGAACAATCCCGATTACTGCGCCAAGGCATGACCGCAGTCGATCTTGGCGCAGCACCCGGCGGCTGGACCTGGCAACTGGTCAGGCGCGGCATCCGTGTGGCAGCGGTGGACAACGGCCCGATGAAAGGTGTGCTGGCGAAGCATCCGCTGGTGCAGCATCTCCGGCAGGATGGTTTCAAATACATGCCGCGCAAAGCGGTGGACTGGCTGGTATGCGATATGGTGGAGAAACCTTCCAAAGTTGCCGTGCTGATCGCCGAATGGTTTGCGGCAGGACTGGCCAGACATGCAATTTTCAATTTGAAGCTACCGATGAAGCAGCGTATCGCTGCTATCGACGGTGCGCTGAACGGCATTCGCATCCGGCTGGATGAAGAAGGTATCAACTACCGCATGACGGCCAAGCAGCTTTACCACGACCGCGAAGAGGTTACGGTGTTTTTAACCAGAATCAAGGGGTAGGGGGTTATTCCATTTCTCAATCAATAGTGAAATCGTAGGGTGCATTCCATGCACCAACGACAATGGTGCATGGAATGTACCCTACAGGGTTATTGCTGTTTTGAAAGAGAAATGGAATTACTCAATAAAAGGGCGTGGCTGCGAGATTCCAAAACCCTGAGCAAAATCAATTCCAACCTCACGCAATTTTGCGATTGTCTCCTCGCTTTCCACCATTTCTGCAATCGTTTTTACGCCGATTTTTTTTGCCACCCGGTCTATGGCCACAACCTTGGCAAGAGCGGCGGGGTCGCGAAGAAGGCCGAAAATGATGCGGCCGTCAATTTTAAGAAAATCAATCTGGAAGCCGCGAATCAAATCAAATGAAATGTCACTCCGGCCAAAATCGCTGAGCGCAACATGGCAGCCGCACATTCTGACCTGCCGCGCAAACTCTGCAACTGCCGCATTTGCCAAAGCAAGTTCTGTATTAGGCACCTCAAAGCACAGAACATTGCCCATTACCCCATGTTCCTGCAGTGCCGTCACTACGAAAGCGGGAAACCCCGGGTCGCGGATGGTAGCGCTTGCCACGTTGATAAAAAATATGGAGTCTTGCTGTTGTATCCCTTGCCGATTCCTGAGGGTTGCCTGTTGCAGGATATGTTGGACCACCCAGCGATCCATATATGGCATGAGGCCATGTTTTTCGGCGAGCGGGAAAAAAGCGCCCGGGGGCATCATGTTTTGCTCTTCCTCCGTCAGGCGAATCAGGATTTCATAATGCTCGGATTCGCCGGAATTGGTTGCCAGCGGCGCAATCAATTGGCAAAACAAGCTGAATGCGCCATTTTCGATCGCCGCAAGAATTCGCCCGCTCGCATCTTCCGATTCATCGAGCTGTTCGTATGAGGAATCAATGAGCACATCACGATCCACCTGCTTGTTCTGTGCAACAGCACTGCCAGCAACATCAGGGGTGGCGCCCATTTCGGTGGATCCGGGCCCGGTTGCGACAGGGGTGTTACCGCGCCCGGTCAAGTCGTTTGCCAGCATATAAAAACCGGTAACTTTACCCATCTCGTCAAGTTGCGGAATATGTTCTATGTGCAAGTGATAGGCCGCTCCGTTTGGCATGGTGTACGTTTGCTTGTAACTTGTTGGTTGCCCATCCAGTGATTGACGCACTGCGGTTGCCAATTCCGCATAAACCTTGCTCCCCAATATGTCACGCAGCAATCGGCCATTGATCTGCTCCAGACTTAATTCAAGCCAGTTCCGGAACGCGCGATTGTGATAGCGGCAACGGCCATCGTTGTCGATCAGTGCAATCATGGTTGGAATGTTATCGTCCATCAGGCGCAATCGCGTCATGGTCGCAGCGATGATCTTCTCATGCTGTTCATGCAAACGTGTCATGTGTTCGAGCTTGTCTTTTATGGATGACAGTTGCGCCGTGCGGCGCATCAATATCCATTCCGAGCGCGACATCCGCGATACTTCTGCCAGAATGGACGCCACGAGCAATCCGACCAGAAAGGTGGTCCATTCCAAGCCGAGTTCGGTGAAGTAGATTGCAAATATCAGTGCCGCCGAGATGGCAATGACAACCACGGCGGTAAGATACGGTTGGATAGTACGAAATAACTTGAAATTGCGCATCTTTATGATACTACTTTTATTGCATGACTCTTAATGGGAGCCATTCTTGTGCGATAGTATCACTATTGATCCGGCACGGTGAAGTATCAACTCCGTTCGGGCTGAGCCTGTCGAAGCCCATTCACCTTTCGACAGACTCAAGGCGAACGGACTTCAAACATAATCTGGCCGAATCAACAGAACGTGTAACCCCGCTCGCGGAATAACACCAGGCACGCATCCACCACTTGCGGGTCGTAAAAAATCCCGCAGTTTTTGGTGATCTCCTCCAGCGCCGTCTCAACTCCCAAGCCGGGACGATACGGGCGATGCGCCGAGATCGCCTCGACCACGTCCGCCACCGCGAGGATGCGCGCTTCGATCAGGATGGCATCGCCCTTGAGACCTTGAGGATAACCGGAGCCATCCATTCGCTCATGGTGTTGCAGCACCATGTCCGCGATCGGCCAGTGAAAGCCGATGCCTTTCAGAATGTCGTAACCCGCCTGCGGATGAACCTTTATGAGGCTGTATTCGATGTCAGTGATCTTGCCCGGCTTGCTAAGGATTTCTGCCGGAATATTGATTTTCCCCAAATCATGCACCACGCCGGCAAGATGGATGGCGTGCGCCTGTTCCTCGGACAACCCCATTTGTTTGGCGATGGCCTCAGCCAGATCGGCCACCCTGACCTGGTGTCCGGCGGTATAGGGGTCGCGCATTTCGACGATGCCGGCAATCGCCCGCACGGTATCATCCAGGCTGTCTTGCAGTT
>JANLID010000122.1 GCA_024654105.1 Gallionella sp.
CTGCCTAACTTCTGCTTTGCCAATCCAAGCCCCATACCCATACCCATACCCATACCCATACCCATACCCATACCCATACCCATACCCATACCCATACCCAGCAACGTGGCGGAGGTGAGGTTGGCTTCCAGAATCACTCCTGCTTCATTGACGGTGACATAGCCCACGGGTGCAAGGTCATAGAGATCGAAATAGCGCGCCTGCGTGACGCGCAGTGCCTCCTGCACCGTGCGCAACTCCTCGTTCTGCATCTCCAACGAGACCCGTTGCTTGCTCAAGGCATGCCGCGTTGCATATTCCTCGGTGACATTGCGAAATACCAGCACGGCGCCGATCACCTGACCGTCGCGGTCGCGAATCGGTGCGCAACTGTCGGCAATATCGCACTCGCTGCCATCGCGCGCAATCAGCACGGTATGGTTGGCCATACCCTGTATCGCACCTCGCGCCAATGTTTCCATTATCGGAATAGTGACGGTTTGGCGGGTTTCCTTGTTGATGATGTGGAAAATTTCGTCCACCGGATGACCGCTGGCCTGCGCCTGCGTCCAACCGGTAAGCCGTTCGGCAAGGGGGTTAAGCAGCGTTACACGCGCTTCGGCGTCGGTGGCGATCACGGCATCGCCGATGGAATTGAGCGTAACCGCAAGCCTTTCCTCGCTGATCTGCAAGGTGGTGTTGGCCAATTGCAGTTGTTTATTTGTCTCTTCCTGAATATCCTGCAAATGCTGCCGCTCTGCCTCGATCTGCTTGCGCGCGGTGTTGTCGGTACCGATCAACAGATAGCCGATGATTTCACCTTGAGCATCGCGCAGCGCCGTGACCGACACGACCGCCGATAATCGGCTGCCGTCCTTGCGGATATAGGTCAGCTCGTAAATATCCTCGATGCCGCGCGAAGCCTTGAATACCAAAGCCTCGAAGCCCGATGTAATCGGCGTGGCCAGCTCCTCGCTCAACGCCGCTGCCCGCATGATGATTTCCTGCGGATCGGAAATATCGGCTGGGGTGATCTTGTTCAGCACATCGGCGGCCGCGTAGCCCAGCATGCGTTCCGCACCGACGTTGAAAATTTGAATAACACCCTTTTCGTCGGTGGCGATACTCGAAAAGTTGGCGCTATTGAGAATTGCGTTCTGCAACGCGCCGGTTTTTAGTAAGGTTTCTTTACGCCGGGGCACGATGATCCCCTCCGCTGCACCGGTAGTTAAATTGGGAGTTGCAGGATTATGCATTTCTTCAGCCATGGTTAATTTTCTGCAATGCGTAAAGTTCATGTAGAAGCTTATCCGTCGATCCAGTAACAAACATATCGTTACGCATCGCTGAGCAAGCGATGTAATTCCTTATTGACCACGTTGTAGCATTCACAAGCGCGTGACCCCAGTCCGACCCGGTCCATTACGGTGATGTGGCCACGACGGTAACTGATCAAGCCGGCGCGCTGCAATTTTCCGGCTGTTTCCGTGACGCCTTCGCGCCGCACCCCTAGCATGCTGGCAATCAACTCCTGCGTCATAACCAATTCATGCGAGGGCGACCGGTCAAGGGCGAACAACAACCAGCGACACATTTGCTGCTCCATCGAATGATGCCGGTTACACACCGCAGTCTGCGATACCTGCGTGATCAATGCCTGGGTATAGCGCAGCATCAAACGCATCATCGGCCCGGCGCGATTGAATTCTTCCATCATTAACCGCGCCTTCAGCCGGTAACCATGACCGCTGGCGCACACTGTGGCCAGGCTGGGTGTGGTATTGCCACCCATAAAAAGCGAAATCCCGACCACGCCATCATTACCCACCCCGGCCATTTCCGCCGATGCACCATTTTCCATGACGTAGTGCAGTGACACGATAGCTGTGGTCGGGAAATAAACGTGATGCAATTGGCCGCCAGATTCATACAACACCTCACCGAGCGGCATCGGGATCAGCTCCAGATGGGGGGCGATGCGCTCGAATACCTCTTTGGGCAGCGCGGCGAGAAGATGGTTTTGCATGGGAGTTTCCTGTGCTGATACCGTAGCAACCATATTTCTTGTCTCCGGAGTGTGCAGCCGATGAGAAAACTAATAAAGCAACGAGATTTATTGGTGCAGCCAAGCTATGCACCGTATTATTTTAGCGCGATATCCAGTGCGGCTATGTGTGTTATCGCACATACGGCAACAGTGAAATCGTAGGGTTATTGCTGTTTTGAAAGAGAAATGGAATTACCCATGCCCTGTGAATGCTTCAATCGCCAGCGGTATCAACGCACTCAGATTTTTGATGGGGCAATTCGGCCAGTTGAAGCGGCACATGAATCAAGGGATAATTTACGCATGATTGCAAAGGTGCGTAAATGACTGAATATCTGCTCATCCTGATTGGCGCGGTGTTTGTGAACAACATCGTGATGGTCAAGATTCTCGGGCTTTGCCCGTTCATGGGAGTTTCCAAGAAGCTGGAGACATCGCTCGGCATGGGCGCGGCCACCACTTTTGTGCTGACCGTAGCTTCGGGCGCCAGTTATCTCATCAATCAGTACCTGCTGGGACCGGAACTTTCTTATCTGACCACATTGTCATTTATTGTGGTGATTACAGGCATCGTGCAGTTCACTGAAATGGTGATCCGGAAAACCAGCCCGGTGCTGTATCAGGTGCTGGGCATTTATTTGCCGCTGATTACCACCAATTGCGCGGTGCTGGGCATTCCGCTGCTCAACGTGCAGGCGAAACACAATTTCATGGAGTCCGTGTTTTTCGGTATGGGTGGCGCGGTTGGATTTACGCTGGCGCTGGTGTTGTTCGCCGGAATGCGCGAACGCATGGAAGGCGCGGATGTGCCGGCAATTTTCAAAGGGTCGGCGATAGCCATGATTACGGCAGGGCTGATGAGCCTGTCGTTCATGGGATTTTCCGGGCTGATCAAATAATGTTGAGCGCATTGCTGGTGATGGCGGGTATCGCCATCGTACTCGGCGCGGTGCTGGGTTATTCCGCGATCAAATTCCGCGTGGAAGGCAATCCGCTGGTAGACAAGATCGATGCCATCCTGCCGCAGACGCAGTGCGGGCAATGCGGCTATCCCGGTTGTCGTCCTTACGCCGCAGCGATTGCAAGCGGTGAGGCTGATATCAACCTGTGCCCGCCCGGCGGTGAGGAAGGCATACACAAGCTCGCTGATTTGCTCGGTGTAGAGTTCAAGCCGTTCGGCGGCAATACCGCGATCAAGCCAAAATCGGTTGCCTTTATTGACGAAAACGTGTGTATCGGCTGCACGCTGTGCATCCAGGCCTGCCCGGTAGATGCCATCGTTGGTGCGGCAAAGCAGATGCACACCATCATCGCTTCCGAGTGCACCGGCTGCGAGTTGTGCGTCGCGCCTTGCCCGGTGGACTGCATCAGCATGGTGCCCATCAGGGAAAAGATCACCACCTGGAAGTGGAAATATCCCGTGTATTCCCTGGCTCCGGCGAAATGAGAACGCTTTATCAATTTCACGGCGGTATCCATCCGCCCGGCAACAAGGCGCAATCCACGCAATGCGGCATTACGCGCGTGCCGCTACCTTCCCGTCTGGTTATCCCGTTCCGTCAACATGCCGGCGAGGCTGCCAAGCCGGCGGTGCAGGCCGGCGAACATGTGCTGAAAGGGCAGCTTATCGGCATGCCCTGCGGCTTTGTTTCGAGTGCGGTGCATGCCTCCACGTCGGGCACCATCGCCGCCATCGATGCGCAGCCTATCGCTCATCCATCCGGTATGCCGGATTTATGCGCCACGCTGATCCCGGACGGCAAGGAGGAATGGTTCCCCCATGAAGCGGTCGATTATCGCAACAGCGACCCTGCTGACCTGCGTCAACGGTTGCGTATGGCAGGCGTGGTGGGGTTGGGCGGCGCGGGGTTCCCCAGCGATCTTAAATTGCGCTTTCTCAGGTTGCACCCGTCGCAGAAGATCGACACCCTGATCCTGAACGGAGCGGAGTGCGAGCCTTATATCACCTGCGACGACATGCTGATGCGCGAACGCGCCGCCGAAATTGTGCAGGGCGCGGAAATGCTGCGCTTCATTCTTGATGCCGGCGAGGTGCTGGTCGCCATCGAGGATAATAAACCGCAAGCAATTACCGCGATGCGGCAGGCGGTAACCGAAAGCAAGCTGCCATTTGAAGTGGTCGTTGTACCGACAATTTATCCGGGCGGCAGCGCGAAACAACTGATCCGCGTACTGACCGGGCTGGAGGTGCCTTCCGGCAAACTGCCGACCGACATCGGCGTGCAATGCTTCAACGTCGCCACTGTCTACAGCGCATACCGCGCCCTCGCACAGGGCGAGCTGTTGCTGTCGCGCATCGTCACCATAACCGGCAATGTGCGCCATGCGCAAAATTTTGAAGTGCTGCTCGGCACGCCGGTTCAGGAACTGGTCGCGCTGGGCGAAGCGTTGCCGGATACCGACCGCTACATCATGGGCGGCCCGATGATGGGGGTGGAATTGGCTTCGCTCGCCGTTCCGCTGGTCAAGGCCGGCAACTGCATCATTGCCGCATCGGGCAAGCTGTTTCCGCCCGCTCCGCCAACATTGCCCTGCATCCGTTGCACGCGTTGCGCGCAGGTATGTCCGGCAGATTTGCAGCCGATGGATTTGTACTGGTTCGCCCAATCCAGGGAATTCGGCAA
The DNA here is from genome assembly GCA_024654105.1 of Gallionella sp. Taxonomy (GTDB): domain Bacteria; phylum Pseudomonadota; class Gammaproteobacteria; order Burkholderiales; family Gallionellaceae; genus Gallionella. Next base: position 4,672 of record JANLID010000122.1, read on the forward strand.
AGCGCAGGCATTCAGTCTGTTTGATTGCATTGAATGCGGTGCATGCAGCTATGTCTGCCCCAGCCATATCCCGCTGGTGCAGTATTTTCAGTTCGCCAAGAGCGAAATCCGCGCGCGCGCGCAGGAGAAACAGGCCGCTGACCATGCGCGCGAACGCCATGAATTCCGCGAGTACCGCATCGAACGCGAAAAGCAGGAAAAGGCCGAAAAGCTGGCCGCCAAGGAACAGGCCATCCGGCAGTCGCGAGCGGCTGCGACGCCCGCCAATCCTGTCCCCGGCCCGGCCATACAGCCGGAAATTCAGGCGGCAATCGAGCGTGCCAAGGCACAGGCCGCTACTGTCGAGCCGAAGAACACAGACAATCCCACTCCGCAACAACTTGCGGAAATTGCCGGGATCGAGGCGCAACGTGAACGCGTCCGGGATCTGGCGAAATCGGCAGTCGAGCATACGAACGGTCATGATAAAAATTAAAACCCCATGCCCGTTTCCCTCTCCCCAACCCTCTCCCGGGGAAAGCCCCTCACCTCAATCCTCTCCCGCCAGCGGGAGAGGAGGCGAACGTGAAAGGCAATCTTCAATCCTTGGGCGAGGGGGCAAACGTATCGCTGCGCGAGCTTCAAGTTAAGGAATAACATGGGCGCATTCTTTTCCCCTTTTATCAGCCAGCCGGATACCGTTTCCCGGATCATGTTCAAGGTGTTGCTGGCGCTGGTTCCGGGCATTGCGCTGTATGTCTGGTATTTCGGTCCGGCGATTCTGGTTTCGCTCACGCTGGCCAGCCTTACCGCGCTCGGCACCGAAGCGCTGATGCTCAAGTTGCGCAACCGCCCGATTGCGCCGTTTCTCAAGGACAACAGCGCGCTGGTCACAGGCTGGCTGCTTGCCTTGTCCATCCCGCCGCTGGCGCCGTGGTGGCTGATTGTAGTCGGCACGGCATTCGGTATCGCCATCGCCAAACACCTGTATGGCGGGCTGGGCAACAACCCGTTCAGCCCGGCGATGGTTGGCTTTGCAGTGCTGATCATCTCGTTCCCGGTACAGATGACGCAGTGGCTTAGCCCGCATGGCCTGGGAGCGGTCGAACTTGGGTTCCTTGAGCAACTGAAATACATTTTTCTTGGTGTGCTGCCGCCCAATATGTCGCTGGATGCCATCACCATGGCAACGCCACTCGACACGCTGAAAACCCACCTGCATCTCGATGAGCCGATCAAGCAGATTTTCGCTATGCCCATCTACGGTCGCCTGGCCGGACAGGGCAGCGAAATGGTGTCGCTGGGATTTTTGCTTGGCGGACTCTACCTGCTTGCTACGCGCATCATCAGTTGGCACGTCCCGGTCGCCTATCTTGCCACCCTGTTTGTCACCGCCGGCATTTTTCACCTGGCCGACCCGTCCCACTACGCTGTGCCGCTGTTCCACTGGTTTTCCGGCGCGGCGTTACTGGGCGCATTCTTCATTTTTACCGATCCGGTGACCAGTCCGACTACGTATAAAGGCAAGCTGATTTATGCCGCAGGCGCGGGATTGATCACCTATCTGATTCGCGTCTTTGGCAGCTTCCCGGATGGCGTGGCATTCGCTACGCTGCTGATGAATATTTGCGTGCCGCTGATTGTGCTGTACACGCAACCTCGCGTATTCGGCAAAAAGGGGAAGCGGTCATGAGGCGCACCATGGCAAAGGCTTCTTTTTATACTGCATCGAATCTGCTGCTTTTTGCGGTGGTCAGCACGGCACTGCTGGCATGGACCTACGATTTGACGCGTGAGACCATCGCGCGCAGCATCGAAAATGAAAAGCTGAAGCTGATTGCGCAAATCGCACCGTCGGCGACTTACGATAACGACATCATGAAGGATGTCGCAGATCTGGCGGCAGATAAGTTGTTGGGCGGCACAGAAACGACCGTCGTTTATCGCGGCCGCCTGAACAACCGGCCATCCATCGCGGTGCTGCAGGCCGTCGCGCCGGACGGTTATGGCGGCAGGATCCACCTGATTCTCGCTATTCACCATGACGGCCGGATCAGCGGGGTGCGCGTGGTGTCGCACAAGGAAACACCGGGATTGGGTGATTATATCGAAATCGCCAAGAATGACTGGATCAACGGCTTTAACGGTATTTCGCTGGAAAACCGCAAGAGCAGCGAATGGAAAGTCAAAAAGGACGGCGGTACATTCGATTACAGAGCTGGCGCCACCATCACGCCGCGCGCGGTCGTGAAGGCGGCGCATAAAGCATTGCGGTATTACGCGCAGCATCGCGATGAATTATTTGCGCAATCTCTTCCCGAAAACACATCCGGCAAGGAGGGCAAGAAATGACCGTTCAGGAATTCAAGGACATTTTTTACAACGGCCTGTGGAAACAGAATCCCGGTATCGCGCAACTGCTCGGCCTGTGTCCGCTGCTGGCGATCAGCAGCTCGGTGGTGAACGCGCTCAGCCTGGGTTTGGCCACCACGCTGGTGATGGCCTTGTCAGGCAGCGCGGTGGCCACGATACGCGAATTCATTTCCAATGAAGCGCGCATCCCGGTATATGTGCTGCTGATCGCGGTGCTGGTCACCATCGTGCAATTGCTGATCAATGCCTATGCTTATCCGCTGTATCTGGTGCTGGGCGTTTTCCTTCCGCTAATCACCACCAACTGCATCATACTGGCGCGCGCCGAATCATTCGCCTCCAAAAACGGCGCCCTCGCTTCCGCGCTGGATGGTATCGCGATGGGTCTGGGGCTGACGGCGGTACTGGTCGTGCTGGGAGGAATTCGCGAGATTTTCGGGCACGGCACCTTGCTGTCCGGCATCGACCTGGTGTTCGGCGAAGCGGCAAAACCCTGGATCATTACCGTGGTGCCTGATTATCACGGCTTCCTGCTTGCAGTGCTGCCGCCCGGCGCGTTCATCACACTGGGCATGCTCATCGCGTTGAAAAACTGGCTGAACCTGCGCGCCGAAGAGAAAGCACGCGCAGCGGCAACGATCGCGGTTTCGTCCCAAGCGGCATGAACGCCGCAACACGCCGCGAGATATTTTTGCGCCTGCAGGCAGCCAATCCGCATCCGGCTACCGAACTGGAATACCGCACGCCATTTGAGTTGCTGGTGGCCGTGCTGCTTTCGGCGCAGGCCACCGATGTCAGTGTCAATGCCGCCACGCGGCAACTGTTCCCGGTGGCCAACACGCCACAGGCGATGCTCACGCTCGGTGAAGAAAAACTGCGTGAATTCATCCAGCGCATCGGCTTGTACCAAACCAAAGCCAGGCATCTTATGCAAACCTGCCGGCTGCTGGTGGAGCAACACGGCGGCGCCGTGCCGCAGACCCGTGAAACGCTGGAAGCCTTGCCGGGCGTGGGGCACAAGACCGCCAGCGTAATCCTCAACACCGCCTTCGGGCAACCGGCCATCGCGGTGGATACGCATGTGTTCCGCGTCGCCAACCGCACCGGCCTGGCGCCTGGCAAAACCGTGCTGGAAGTGGAGAATAAACTGCTCAAAATCGTGCCGGATGAATTCAAGCATAATGCCCACCATTGGCTAATCCTGCACGGGCGCTATGTCTGCCAGGCGCGCAAGCCGAAGTGCGGCATCTGCACCCTCAACGATCTGTGCGAATACCAGGAGAAAGAACTCTGATGCTATTCAATCCGTCGCGTGACGAGGCGCGGGATTTTTTATTTGAATCCTGGCGCAAACGCGGGGCTGGCGAATTGCTCACGCCGCTGGAAGACCTTGCCGCGCAGCTTATTGGCAAGCATCCGGAATATCACGCCGTGCTGGAGGATCCGGAACGTCATCAGGATCAGGATTACCTGCCGGAACATGGTGCGACCAACCCATTTTTGCACCTGATGATGCACCTCACCATCGAGGAACAGATTTCCATCAACCAGCCTGCGGGAATCCGCGCGCACTTCACGCGCCTGACCCGGCAGTTCGAGTCGGAGCATGACGCGCAGCATCGCATGATGGAATGCCTCAGCGAAATGATCTGGCAGGCGCAGCGCAACCGTACCCCGCCGGATGCAGCCATCTATTTCGCCTGTCTGGAAAAACAATAAAACAAGGAAAGGGCAATGACATGCGCTTGAGCAAAATCACCACTCGTACCGGTGACGACGGCAGTACCGGCCTTGCCGACGGCATGCGCCTCGACAAGGATCACGCGCGCATCACCGCGCTCGGCAGCGTGGATGAACTGAACAGCCAGCTTGGCGTGCTGCTTGCCGAGCCCCTTGTGCAGGACATCCGCACGGTATTGCTGCAGATTCAGCATGACTTGTTCGATTTGGGCGGTGCCCTTGCGCTGCCCGGGCAGGATGTGTTCGCAGAAACTAAACTCACATGGCTGGATGAACAGATCACCCGCTACAACGCCAATCTGTCACCGTTGCGTGAATTTATCCTGCCAGGCGGTTCGCGCGCGGGCGCGCTTTGTCATGTGGCTCGCAGTGTGGCGCGCCGTGCCGAGCGTGACCTGGTGTCGCTAGCCCATAGCGAGTCCGGCACTCATCACGAAGCCGCGCCGCACAACGCGCTGCCGTACCTGAACCGCCTATCGGACTTGTTGTTTGTGCTCTGTCGCGTCATCAATCAAGCGCAGGCAGCGCAGGAAACGCTATGGCAAAGGAGCGGTTGATCCTGTGCATCTCCGCAAGGGCGCAAGAACCACGGTGAGGTGAATCCCCCCCGCCGATTGCAGCCTGGTTATTGCCCCAGCAGGTTGGCAATCTCGATTTCGGCAGTCGCCCAATGATCGGTCGCGCAGCCGCCGAACCCGTTGAGTTCCGCGATGAAGTAAGCGGCAGTTTGCACCATACGATAGCGTTCTTCGGATGCCGGCTTCGCGGCTGTTTTTTTTGCAGCCGGTTTGGTGCCGGCTGTCGCTGCCTTCTTCACCGATGCCTTCTTCACTGGGACTTTCTTGTTGGCAGCAGGTGCAGGCGCTTTTTTTACTGCCGGTGCGGGATCCTTTTTTGCTGCAACTTTCTTTGCAGCGGCAGACGCCGCTACTTTGGTGGTCTTTGGCTTAACGGCAACCACACTGCCTGTTTTGTCAGAAGATGTTTTTTGCTCTGCCATGATGCAACCTCCAGAATGATAAGTTAATAATTCCAAGGCCTTACCGAGGGCATGGTAGTAACGAAAACCTTATTAGTCAACCGCAGCAAGCATTGTCCAATGACAAGATAAGCCTGAGCGAGAGGGTGTGCTCGGGGATATTCGCCTGCAACTGTCTGAAGGTTAACGGCCAGTTTGGGCTGACCGGGGAGATATCGCCGGCCAAATGCCGGCAGACCCCGACGGTATTGATGTAGTGCCGGCATTCGTTCATGCGCAAGGCCGTCTTCATGGCGGCGCGCAGCCCAAAACGAACCTTGGGCGGTTGAACGCAACGGGAAAACGTGGCTTCCAGGGCAGCGGCAGGCAAAGTGCCGCCCGCTGTCAGATGGGCAATGGCTCAGGATAGGAGGCTGGCGGAATGGGGTATGGATTCAACAATCTGGCGTTTGAGTAGGGGTGTGGCGCACCGTATCCTTTACCTTTCCGGAATGCCACCCGTTTTTCTTCGTGCTCTTGGTGATTTAAATGTCGCTTAAAAGACAAAGACATGTTGTAAAAAAGCCACACTTCCCGCACAAACTTTTGACAGCCCTTCCCGCTACTCTATAAAGTCTGTACCCAGTGGTGGCAGGAGGATTGATATCCATCACTTCGAGCAATAAAAACCGATCAACTTTTTAATCGTTAAAAGAGGAAATACACAATGAAGAAAATCGTTCTCTCTCTGGCA
>JANLID010000136.1 GCA_024654105.1 Gallionella sp.
CGGGATTCTGTTCGAACAGCTTGCGCGCGATGTCGACCGCCTCGCGGCTCCACGCGATGGTGCGCTCGATGTCCAGCAGCAGATAATTGCGTTCCTCGATGCTGACGTTCTTGTTCACGCCGCCGGGGATAGCACCGGTGCCGTGGATGCGCTTGCCCGCCGTGACACGGATCACCTCCTGGCCATACTTGCGCAGCAGCACGCCCTGCCTGGCGATGTCCGGATAGGCGGCGGCGATGCCGACGATGTTGCGCTTCGCGACATCCGAGTCGAAACCGAACAATAAATCGGGCGAACACAGGTGGAAAAAATGCAGCGCATGCGACTGCAGAATCTGGCCGTAATGCATCAGACGCCGCACCTTCTCCGCTGCCGGCGTCAGCGTCGCGCCGACGATCATGTCCATCGCCTTGGATGCGGCGATGTGGTGGCTCACCGGACAGATGCCGCACAGCCGCTGCACCATCACCGGCGCTTCCCAGTAGGGGCGCCCCTGAATGAACTTCTCGAAGCCGCGAAACTCGACGATGTGCAGCCGCACCTGATGCACGCGGTCGTTCTCGTCCAGCAGCAGCGTGACCTTGCCGTGACCCTCGACACGCGACACCGGGTCGATTGCGACGCGGCGCAGGTTCTCGGGATGCGCGGCGGTTTCCAGATTATTGATATCAGTCATACTTAATCAACCCATGTCCGAGCTCCGGCGTCTTGCCCGCAATGAGGTCGGTGAGGAATTTCCAGATCGCGTCGCCCGACGGCGGGCAGCCGGGGATGAAGTAATCAATCTTCACCACTTCGTGCAGCGGATGCACCTTGTCCAGCGGCAGCGGCAGTTCCGGGTCATTCGGGATGTGGCCGTGCGCCAGCCCCGGTTCGGTGAGATATACCTCGGTCAGGCAGCTGCCCAGATCGAGATGGTTGCGCTGCGCGGGCAGACCGCCGTTGATCGCGCACGCGCCGATGGAGATGAGTATCTTGCAGTTCTTGCGGAACTCGCGCAGCACGTGCACGTTCTCTGCGTTGCAGATACCCCCTTCGATCAGGCCGATGTCGCACGGCCCGCAATGCTTGATGTCGGTAAGCGGTGAGCGGTCGAATTCGACGAGGTCGAGCAGCGGAAACAGCCGCTCGTCGATATCGAGGAACGACATGTGACAGCCGAAGCAACCGGCCAGCGAAGTGGTCGCGATGCGCAGTTTCTTGCTCATGAATTTATACTCGTTTCCGGCAACAATAGATCCGTTCGTCCTGAGATTCGAAGGATGGGCGGATTTATCGTTATGCCCTTCGACAAGCTCAGGGCGAACGGCTACTTTGCATGATTCAATCATGGGCTTCCCTCGCAGGCAGCGCAACTATCGCCGGCATCGGCCTGGCGCGGCGCATCGTCCAGCGCCTGCGCGCTGATCGGGCGCTGGTCATATTTCCGTTTGCCGATCGGCACCCTGAAGCCGACGCGCTTCGGCAGGATCACACCCACCGGGCAAACCTGCATCGCCTTGTCGGTCAACGCAATGTCGGTGTCTTTCAGTAAACCCGATTCGGCATTGACGATGAGGTGCTTGGTGATGCCACGCCCGGATAACGCAAATACGTTCTTGCCATCCACCTCGCTTGAGGCACGCACGCACAGTTCGCACAGGATGCAGCGGTTGAAGTCGAGCAGGATGTCCGGGTGCGAGGCGTCCACCGGACGATCCGGGTACAGGTGGCGGAACCCGGCGGTATGCACTTCGAGGTCGTAACCCAATGCCTGCAACATGCAGTTGCCGCTCTTCTCGCACGACGGGCAAAAATGGTTGCCCTCGGCGAACAGCATCTGCACCAGCGTGCGGCGCAGGCCGTTCATTTCCTCGATGTTGCTCTCCACATTAAGTCCGGCTTCGGCGGGCATGGTGCATGAGGCGGCGGTGCGGCCGCCGACCTTGACCGTGCACAGCTTGCAACTGCCGTGCGGCTTGAATTCCGGGTGGTAACACAGGTGCGGGATGTAATGGCCGGCGGACAGCGCGGCCTGCATTACGGTCTGTCCTGCTTCAAACGAGACGCTGGCACCATCGAGTTGGAATGTATTATTCATGCTGGGTTCGATATTCGGATGAGGTGCGAGACATTTGCCGCTGCAGGAGCGCGCCTTGCGCGCGATAAGGCGGTTCGCGCGCAGGGCGCGCTCCTGCAGGTTGAAACGAAATTCATATTTCCTCCGTTTTCAGATGCGCGCCGGCATCGTCGCGCCCGGTCATCTGGCGTGCCCTTGCCAATGCGCCGTCAAGATCGAAGGCTGGCTCGAAGTCCAGCGATTTCAGGCGGGTTTCATAAGCGGGGCGGAAATGCTTGAGGGTGTGCAGCACCGGGTTGCACGCACTGCGCCCCAGCCCGCAGTGGGAGCTGGTCTGCAACACTTTATCCAGACGTTCGATCTCGTTTAAATCATATTGCGTGCCGTGCCCGGCGGCGATCTTGTCCATGGTCTGCTTCAGCATCGAGGTGCCGACACGGCACGGCGTACAGAAGCCGCAGCTCTCGTGCGCGAAGAAATGCACGAAGTTGCGCGCCACCTCGAACAGGTCGCGGCTGTCGTCGAACACCATGAATGCGCCGGCAGTGGGCAAGTCTTCGAAGCCCAGTCTGCGGTCGAATTCGCTTTCCGCGACACATACACCGGATGGGCCGCTGACCTGCACTGCGCGCGCGTTCACCGCGCCGCAATCGTCCAGCACTTCGCGCACCGAAACGCCGAACGGATATTCGTAGATGCCGGGGCGCGGGCAGTCGCCGGACACTGAAATCAGCTTGCTGCCGGAGGATTTTTCCGTGCCGATGGCACAGTAGTTTTCCGCGCCCATGCGGAGCGCCAGCGCGGCGCTGCAAAAGGTCTCGACGTTGTCCACCGCGGTCGGCTGTTGCAGGTAGCCGTGCGTCACCGGGAACGGCGGGCGGCTGCGCGGTATGCCGCGCTTGCCTTCCAGCGATTCGATCAGCGCCGATTCCTCGCCGCAGATATAGGCGCCCGCGCCGAGGTGGATGACGATGTCGAAGTCGAAGCCGGATTGTCCAAGAATGCTTTTGCCCAGCAGATTCGCTTCGCGGCGGCGTTGCAGGATGGCCTGCAAGGGTTCAAGCAGATAACGGTATTCGCCGCGCAGGTAAAGATAGCCGTGCTGCGCGCCGATGGCCAGTGCGCACAGTGTCATACCCTCGAACACCAGATCGGCCTGGCGCGTGAGCAGCACGCGATCCTTGAAAGTGCCCGGCTCGCCCTCGTCGGCATTGCACACCACGTAATGCTCGGAACCTGATGCGTTGCGGCACGCTTCCCATTTCAACCCGGTAGAAAAACCTGCACCGCCGCGCCCGCGCAGGCCGGATTGCTTGATCGCTTCGACGATATTTTCCGCTATCTCCGTTCGTGGTGAGCCTGTCGAACCACGTGACTCTTCGACAAGCTCAGGGCGAGCGGCTGATAAAAACAGCGCTGCGCGCAACACGTCGCCGGGAGCGATGCTGTTGTCGAGCAGCGGGCCGCTGCGGCGGATATTGTCTTCGACGCGGAAAAAATCAGCAGGCCAGTCTGTCAGCGACGTGCGGTTGCGGATCAGGCTACCGATCTCCTGCACGCGCTGGTGGGTAAGTTTCGTGATGGCGCGACCATTGACCAGCATCGCCGGGCCCTGGTCGCATAAGCCGGTGCAGGAGGTGGTATTGATGCTGACCAGCCCGTCTTCCGAGACCTTGCCCGGTTGCAGCCACAACTGCTGGCACATCTTTTCCATCAACGCCTGGTTGCCCAGCATGCGGTCGGTGATGTTGTCGGAAAACAGCACGCGGTATTCGCCGTGCGGCTGTAAATGCAGGAAAGAGTAGAAACCGGCGACACCTTCGATCCGCGCGCGCGGAATATTCAGCTTGGCGCCAAGATAGCTGATTGCGGCGGGAGCAATGTAGCCATAGCGCTCCTGTATCTCGCGCAATATCTGCAACAGCGCGCCCGGATCGCAGGCATGGCGATCCAGTATCAAGTCCAGATCAGCAGGATGTCTGTCGCTGTCCGTCGCCATGAAACGCATCTCCCAGGAATGTCATCAAAGAACAGAATATCACACCCGTAAGCCCATGCAATTTTCAAAAGCGTGATTCTTTGAATCTGGTGCAGGCAGCGCTTGGTGACAGGGCTGCGCCTGACAATGATGCGGTGCAAATCCAGAATGACGAGCTGACCAGCGCGGTGTTGAAGTTCGCGTCATCGCCCAGGTCTTGACGTCCAGCTTGCCGGTAAGTTTAATCCAGCAAGCGTTTGATTTCGACCTGATGTTGTTGTGCGACAACATTCGTTGCTGCAGCAATTTGCTCACCTGCTTCAGCATTGTACCCGTCCGGTGCGGGGACATTGGCTAGTACGTCACGGGAAAATTCCATCACCGTGTTGAAGTGGCTGTCCCCGTCGCGTACCAGCGGGCGTGGCGCGATGGCCTGAAAATACAGCATGCCGTTGCGCAGGGTAATGGCGAGCAGATAGAAATTCTGCCCATGTGCCTTGACTTGTTTGTCGCGCACTTCGAAGCATTGTGTTGCGCAGTCTGGTTGTGGCTGCACCTGCATCCTGATTTCTTTCGAAATTGCCTCAATCAGCGGTTGTGCCAGGTTGAGCTGTGGTGCCAGAGTCATGTGATGCTGCCCCGGGCGTTGGATAATCAGCGGGTTGTCCAGCGGCGGTGTTTTTCCCGGGCGGCTTATTGCGATAACCAGCAGAGTCAAGATAGTCAGGGTGAATAGCTCGATCAAAATGTATATCCTCATCATTGGGGGAAAGCAGCGCTATTCTAGCGCGTCTGCACGTCGCTTCCACGCTTGCCTGACGTCCAGGTATGGTACAATTTTCGCTCCCGAATTGCTTTTCGCAGTCACAATTCTGCTGTTCCGATACCAAACGGAGATCCGCTGATGAACCGCCTGTCTGTGCTGCTGATTTTGTTTTTTATGCCATTCATGGCGCATGCCACCGAGGAAGTGCAGCGGCTTGACTTGACCTCTCAGTGGGTGGGTATCACGGCACTGGTGTTGTTCGTCGTCGCATATCTGGTGGTGATGGCGGAAGAATTCACCCACTTGCGCAAATCCAAGCCGGTGATGCTGGCCGCCGGTGTCATCTGGGCGATGATCGCGTGGTATTACCAGTCGCATGAAATTCCGCACTTGGTCGAAACCGCGCTGCGCCACAATCTGGAGGAATACGCCGAGCTGATGCTGTTCCTGCTGGTGGCGATGACCTTCATCAATGCGATGGATGAGCGCAATGTGTTCGAGGCGCTGCGTTCCTGGCTGATCCGCAAGGGCTTCGGCTACCGCGCGCTGTTCTGGGTGACCGGCATGCTGGCATTCTTCATTTCGTCGGTGGCCGACAATCTGACCACAGCTTTGTTGATGGTGGCAGTGGTGACGGCGGTCGGCGCCGACAACAAGAAATTCGTCATGCTTTCGTGCATCAACCTGGTCATCGCCGCCAACGCCGGGGGCGCTTTCAGTCCGTTCGGCGACATCACCACGCTGATGGTTTGGCAGAAGAACATCCATGCAAGCAATGGCCCCGTCGATTTCTGGTCGTTCTTTGCGTTGTTTTTTCCTTCGCTGGTCAATTGGCTGGTGCCGGCGGCCATCATGCATTTCTCGGTGCCGGACCTTAAGCCCAAGCAAGGCGGCGAAATGGTCGCGATGAAGCGCGGCGCGCTCACTATCGCGATACTGTTTCTGATCACTATCGCTTTGGCCGTGAGCTTCCACAGCGCACTGGGCCTGCCACCGGTGATCGGCATGCTCACCGGCCTGAGTCTGCTCAAGTTCTACGCCTATTACCTGAAACTCGGCGACAAGCGGAATCGCGACAAGGATGATGAGAACATCGGCAGCCCGGTACCGTTCGACATCTACCGCGAAGTGGCGCGTTCCGAATGGGACACGCTGTTCTTTTTCTACGGTGTGGTGATGTGCGTCGGCGGGCTGGGTTTCATCGGCTACCTCGGCATGATCTCGCAGGTGATCTACGGCGACTGGGGCGCGACCAATGCCAACATCGCCATCGGCGTGATCTCGGCGATAGTCGATAACATTCCGGTGATGTTCGCGGTATTGACGATGATGCCGGACATGTCGGTCGGACAATGGCTATTGGTGACGCTGACCGCCGGTGTCGGCGGTTCGCTGCTGTCAATCGGCTCGGCGGCCGGTGTCGCGCTGATGGGGCAGGCGCGCGGTGTCTATACTTTCTTCGGCCACCTTAAATGGACACCGGTGATCGCGCTCGGCTATGCGGCGAGCATCGGCGTGCACATGGCAATAAATCGCAGCCTGTTTTGATCCGGCTTCGATCCATGTTTGACACAAAGAAGTGCTGAACAAGTCCGTTCGCCCTGAGCAAAATGTGTATGGGTAATTCTAATTTGCGTTGAACTAAACCGCTACGCGGTGGTGCTCCGATCCCACCGTATCCTGCTTCAATCTCCCAATTCATCTTGCTGCAACTGACGTAAAAATCTCCGATCCTTGATCGCGGGGGATGTCCCCGATCAAATCAAGGAGACGAAGATGACGCAAAACAATTGTCCGGGCATCCGGAAGACGTTACGTGTGCGGATGAACGATGCCATGATCTTGCGCGGGTTTGCGTTGCGCACACAGCAATCCTATCTTGCGGCGGTGCGCGCGCTCGCGAAGTACTACCGCCTCCCGCCGGATTCGCTGACGGCGGAAGAGGTGGAGGCCTACCACCTGCATCTGATCACCGGGCGCAAGCTCGCTTATTCCAGCGTAAACCAGTCGGCCAGCGCCTGTCGTTTCCTGTTCGACAAGGTGCTGAAACGTCCGCAAGCCCGGTTCGACATCCCGATGGCGAAGGTGCCCAAGTCCCTCCCGTGCGTGCTGTCGCGGGACGAAGTGAGCCGCCCGCTCGCCGCTGCCCCCAACCCGCGCGGCCGCGCCTTGCTGATGGCGACCTATGCCGCGGGGCTGCGCGTTACCGGGGTGTGCTCGCTGCAACCGGCGGACATCGAGAGCGCCCCCGACCGGATGTGCATCAAGGTTGCGCCAGGGCAAAGGCGGCAAGGATCGCTACACGATGCTCTCCCCGCAGTTGCTGCAAACCCTGCGCGACTACTGGCAACTGTATCGCCCGCGCACCTGGCTGTTCCCCAACCCGTCCGGCACGGGGCCGATCGATATCAAGGTGGCGCAGCGCATCTATGGCGCGGCGCGAGACAGGGCGGGACTGGGCCGCAATGGCGGCATCCACACATTGAGGCATTCCTTCGCCACGCACCTGCTGGAATCCGGCGCGGACATCCACACTATCCAGCGCCTGTTGGGGCACGGCCATGTCTCGACTACCATGCGCTACTTTCACCTGGCGCAAAACAAGCTGACCGGTACCACTTCGCCGCTGGAGTTGCTCGACACCGTCTTGCGCTAACGCCATCGTGGCCCCTGGTTCGGGTCTGGCC
>JANLID010000193.1 GCA_024654105.1 Gallionella sp.
GAACGAACTTCAACTCTTGATGAAATGATACTTATGCAAAATCTGCCCCCTCACCCCAACCCTCTCCCGATGCCCTCTCCTCAATCCTCTCCCGCAAGCGGGCGAGGAGGCGAACGAAAAAAGCAATTGTTGGCTCCTGCGGGCGAGGGAGCAAACGAATCGCTGCGCGAATTCTCCCCTCCTGAAATTTTCAAGGCCTACGACATCCGCGGCATCGTCGGCAAGACACTGACGCCGGAAGTGGTGGAGGCCATCGGCCACGCGCTCGGCTCGGAAGCTGCGGCGCGCGGGCAACACACGATTGCAATCGGTCGCGACGGCAGATTGTCCGGCCCGGAACTGATCGCCGCGCTGGCGCGGGGCATCCAGAAAAGTGGCATCGACGTGATCGACGTGGGACTCGTCGCGACACCGATGGTGTATTTCGCCGCCTACCAGTTGCACACCCACTGCGCGGTGATGCTCACCGGCAGCCACAATCCGCCGGATTACAACGGCCTGAAAATGGTGCTGGCCGGAGAAACATTATCGGGCGAAGCGATACGGAAGCTGCGCTCGCGCATCGAACAGAATGACCTCATGCACGGCTCCGGCAGCTACACGCAACAAGACATCAGCGCGGATTACATCGCGCGCATCGTCTCCGACATCAAGCTGGCGCGCCCGATGAAAATCACGGTGGATTGCGGCAACGGTGTGGCGGGCGCTTACGTTGCCAATCTGTATCGCCAACTCGGTTGTGAAGTGGAAGAAATGTACTGCGAGGTGGACGGGCATTTCCCCAACCATCATCCCGACCCGTCCGACCCGCACAACCTCGAAGACCTGACCGCCGCTTTGCGCGGCAACGACAGCGAGCTGGGGCTGGCGTTCGACGGCGACGGCGACCGCCTCGGGGTGGTCACCAAGGACGGCAAAATCATTTATCCTGATCGCCAGTTGATGCTGTTTGCCGCCGATGTGCTGAGCCGCAATCCCGGCGCGGAAATCATTTTCGACGTCAAGTCCACGCGCAACCTGTTCGGCTGGATACGCGAGCACGGTGGCAAGCCGACGCTATGGAAGACCGGGCATTCGCTGGTCAAGGCCAAGATGCGCGAAACCGGCGCGCTGCTGGCCGGAGAGATGAGCGGCCATATATTCTTCAAGGAACGCTGGTACGGTTTCGACGACGGGCTGTACAGCGGCGCGCGCCTGCTGGAAATTCTGAGCAAGACAGCGAATCCGAGCGCTGTGCTGAATGCCCTGCCAGACGCATTCTGTACCCCGGAGCTGCATATCCATACCGAAGAAGGAGAAAACCACGCGTTGCTGGCGCAACTGCAACAAACCGCAAAGTTTGCCGATGCGCCTATGTTTGCTGATGCAAGGGAGATCATCACGCTGGACGGGCTGCGCGTGGAATATGCCGACGGCTTCGGGCTGGCGCGCCCCAGCAACACCACGCCGGTAATCGTGCTGCGCTTCGAGGCGGATACTGCAGACGCATTGCAACGCATCCAGAACGATTTTCGCGAAATATTCCGGCAGGCCGCGCCGCACCTGGCGCTGCCGTTTTAGCAGGGTGTTTTTCTACCCGCAGAACTTATAATTATTTTTGCCGGCTTGCTTGGCGCGATACATTGCTTTATCAGCGCAGCCCAACAATTTTTCCACCTCGGTGGCGTGCTCGGGATAAAGACAGATGCCTATACTGGCCGTGACCGTTACGGAATATCCGCCCATATCATAGGGCGCCGCAAGGCATAGCAACGCCTTGTTGACTACCGTCTCCACATCCGCGATGCTCCCGACATTCAGCAGCAGGACGGTGAATTCATCCCCGCCCAGGCGCGCAACCGTATCACCGCCACGCACACGGGATTTCAGGCGTTCCGCCACCATGCACAACAAATGGTCTCCCGCGCTGTGCCCGTGCATATCGTTCACTTCTTTAAATCCGTCCAGGTCCAGAAACAGCAGCGCGAATTGAATGCCAGCACGCTGTGACTGAACGATAGCCTGCTGTATCCGATCCAGAAACAACCCACGGTTTGGCAATCCGGTCAGCCCATCGTGCTGCGCCAGATGTTGAATCTCGCGCTCCACGGCTTTTTGCCGGGAAACATCCTGTTGCACCGCCAGGAAATGGGTGATCTCGCCCAGATCGTTAAAAATCGGGGAGATATTCTGGATGACGGTATACAGGGAACCATCCTTACGCCGGTTCGTGATTTCTCCGCGCCAATGATTGCCCGCCAGAATGGTCTGCCACATACCGGCCCAGAACTCTTGATCCCGCTGGCCGGCGCCGAACAGGCGCGGGTTCTGGTTCATGATTTCTTCGCTGCTGTAGCCGCTGAATTGGCTCAATGCTTCGTTGTGCCATTTTATCAGGCCGTCGCGTGTGGTAATGGCCATGGCATTCTCCGCATGCTGCACCGCCAGGCTCAACATGCGCAGCTCTTCCCGCCTCTCGGCCATGCGCATGGCCACGGTGATGTGATAGGCCATGCCGGTCAACCTCTGGACGACAACCTCATCAAATGCTTCGCGACTTGCCGAATACA
>JANLID010000222.1 GCA_024654105.1 Gallionella sp.
AACTCTTTCGATTTATTAACAAAACCCAACAACGCGCCGCCTGAACTACACCTCACAAACCTCCTTCGTTCAGGCTCATGTCTGGATTGGAAAATACTGGATGCCGCCGCGACATTGCTGCGCCAGGAATTCCTGCATGAAAAGCCATCCCGGCGCTATCTTCCCAAGCTTGAAGCCTTCCGTAATCAATGTGGCGCGAACGCTTATGCAAACTCCGTGCGCCGCCCGAGCAGGTCGATCACGCCCTGCAAGGCGATATGTACCGACTGCGCGCGCACTTCGGCGCGGTTGCCACCAATCTGATGGCGCTGCGCGTGAGTCGCGCCATGTTTGATCCCCCACGCGAACCACACCGTGCCGACCGGCTTGTCCAGCGTGCCGCCCTCCGGCCCGGCGATGCCGCTGACTGCCAATGCCACTTGTGCCGCGCTGTTGGTCAGCGCGCCCGCCACCATCTCGCGCACCGTCGCTTCGGACACCGCGCCATGCTGAATAAGTATCGCTTCGCTCACGCCCAGCATCTGCTGCTTGGCAAGATTGGAATAAGTGATGAAGCCGCGCTCGAACCATGCCGAACTGCCCGCCACATCGGTGATGGCGTGCGCCACTCCGCCGCCGGTGCAGGATTCCGCCGTGGCCAGCATCAGCCCGTGCGATTTGAGCAAGCCACCAACTTGTGCGGCAAGAATGTCCATCTAAAAAACCTTTAGCCACAGAGAACACAGAGACCACAGAGAAAAACGTGGGCAGATTTGCCTTTCTCTGTGAACTCTGTGTTCTCTGTGGCTAATTTTGCTTTTTGTTGCATATCATTTGCCCAAGCCACGTGCGAGGTCATTCTGAATATCCACTACCGCTTCCAGCCCGACCGCGATGCGGATCAGGCCGTCCGAGATGCCTGCCGCAGCGCGTGCCTCCGGTGTGATGCGCCCATGGGTGGTGCTGGCCGGATGGGTGATGGTGGTCTTGGTGTCGCCCAGATTGGCGGTGATCGAGATCATCCGCGTGTTGTCGATCACGCGCCACGCGGCTTCCTTGCCGCCCTTCACCTCGAATGACACGATGCCGCCGCCGGACTTTTGTTGTTTCATCGCCAGTTCATGCTGCGGATGCGACGGCAGGCCCGGATAGAACACCCGCGCCACATTGGGCTGCGCTTCCAGCCAATGTGCCAGTTCCAGTGCATTGGCGCTGTGCGCGTCCATGCGCAGCTTGAGCGTCTCCAGCCCCTTCAGCAAGATCCAGGCGTTGAATGCGCTCATCGTCGGCCCGGCGGTGCGCAGGAAACCGTACACGCCTTCCATGTTCTTTTTGCTGCCCAGCACCGCGCCGCCCAGCACGCGTCCCTGCCCGTCAATGTATTTGGTCGCGGACTGAATCACGATGTCCGCGCCCAGTTCCAGCGGGCGTTGCAGGATCGGCGTGCAGAAGCAGTTGTCCACCGCCAGCAGTGCGCCGCAACCCTTCGCCACTGCGGCAATCGCGGCGATGTCGGAAATCTCGGTGAGCGGATTGGACGGCGTTTCCAGGAAGAATAATTTTGTATTGGGGCGCACCGCCGCCTGCCACCCGGACACATCGGTAGCGGAAACGTAAGTCGTCTCCACGCCGAATTTTTTGATGATATTGTTGAACAGGTTGACCGTCGCGCCGAAGATGCTGCGCGAAGCGACGATATGATCGCCCGCCTTCAGCAAGCCCATCACGCACGCCAGAATCGCCGACATGCCCGATGCCGTGGCGACGCATTGCTCCGCTCCTTCCAGCGCGGCGAGCCGCTCCTCGAACATCATCACGGTCGGGTTGGTGAAGCGCGAATAGATGTTGCCCGGCTGCTCGCCGATGAAACGCGCGGCGGCCTGCGCGGCATTCTCGAACACGAAGCTCGAAGTCAGGAACAACGCTTCGCTGTTTTCGCCGAACTGGCTACGCACCGCGCCCGCGCGCACCGCCAAGGTTTCCGGTTGGTATTTTTGTTGTTCACTCATCTTATCCTCATACCTTTGATACAGCCTAAGCTGGATGATCCGGAACCAACATATGAAAGCTGCCTTCACGTACCAGTGTTGATTCTAACAAAGGTATGCTCAAAACACGTCCAAATTTTTATTCGAGGGTACATTTGAAAGCGGTGGACGATCAAAGTAAGTCTCTTCATCCCCCACCACCGGAACAACACAGCTCATCATCGACATGCCTATCACAGCACAAAAAATAAGAGGTATTAAGAGCGCAGCGAGCTTGCTATGCGTGATGGCTTTTGTCGGCAGTCAAGAATACGCCACACCTGAATAGTTTGTTCACTAATCCGGTAGTAAATTGCGTAGGGGAATCGTTTCGAAAGCGCGCGGTAATAACCAAAAAATTGCTGATGAATACCCGCATATAGCAATAGAGCCTCAATGTCTGAAAAAAGCGAATCCAGAAAGTAAGCACCCAAGCCTTCCTGCTGCTGTTCATAAAAATGTTGGCCTGACTGAATATCGCCCATTGCGATACTCAAAATCTCGATTTTCATGGCGCGGGGTCGCGCAGCATCTTCTTGGCAACTTCCCAAGAAATAAATTTTGACTGATTTTCAGCATGAGCACGTTCTGCATCCTTCAGTGCTTCTGCGTGCCATTCCGGCGATGAGAGCGATACTAAATCACGCGCCAAATCATCCCAAATCGCCTCCATCATGCGCAACTTTTCCGTGCGTGTTAGATTTTCTATGCTTAACATGTCATGCCTCTCAGGTTGGGCTGATGTTGATTCTAACAAACGTATGCTCAAAACACGTCCAAATTTTCATTCGCCCCCTTATCGCTGTTGCGGGTATCCCACTTGATGCGTTTTTCTATTGACCGATGAACTTGTGCCTTCTGTGCCAATCCAAGTTTTTCTGGCTTGGCCTGTGTTCAGGTTGCAGCCACGAAAAATCAAGCTGTTTTGAATGATATGACATCAGCCCTGTTTGATTAGGTGCCTGCTCTGCAAACTTGCCACAGGCAACCACTATTTCGAAGCTGGTGTCTATTGACCAAAGCCCTTGGTCAAATGCCCAGTGGTGATTCCGGCATAGCGCCATGCCATTGGTAATGTCGTCATTCTTGCTTTGTGCAAACTGATGGATATGTGCCGCCTCGACCAACGCAATTCCAGATGGCAGTAGCATCTTGATGCTACAAAGTGCGCAGGAGTAATGATAAAGCGGTACGATTTGAAGTCGAAACTTGATGTCTCTACCCTGTTTAACATCTTCCTCTCTTGATACTGCTGGCATCGATTCTCCGCCCAAGACGAAGTCGCTTAAACCCAGCATGGCAAGAAGCTTGATTTTTTCTTCTGGAAAAAACCAGCTACCCGCAATTAGGGTTTTTCGAGCCGCATCACGATTTTCAGTGTTCTGCATCAACACGCAAAATTCCTCGGGAAGTTCGGCGTGTGAAATGACTTTGTTTAATAGCTCCACAGATGTTGGACGAATGCTGCCAAGTGCAGCCTCTAACCCTGAAATAGCAACATGCCTGAGAAACCCATCGCTTTGAAGGTGAAAGAAAGGCAATTCGGCACGACCAACTGACCGGCCTCGGGAGCTAACAACTTCCCAATAACCCAAGAAGCGGAAAGCAAGTTCAGGTGTCAGTCTTATGATATTTGAGGTGATCGTGCCGTCCTCAATTTGGTCAAGGATTGCAAGCAGAAGAAGTGGTTTGTGTGGAGCCGGATTGTTTGAAGCCCTGTCAACTCGCAGCTTTGCGAGTCTATTAAGCCAATCGTTAAGCATACGCTACAGATTGTTGCAAATACTGGCGGCTGACATTTTGAAGCAGTTCTTCAGCCCAAGTGTATTCGATGAAATCGATTTCTTCTTTGCTGATAAGCTTGTCGCCAAATTCTTTTTCTGTTTCCAGCAATTTATTTAAAATCATTTTGCGCGCCTGAATAGTGAACGGCCCTGGAATGTGTTTGCCCGATAGCAGGTCAAATTGCATCCGGCCATTTCTGCGTTCCACCTGACGGTATTCAGGTTTGTTGCGAATTTCTTTGATCCAGTCACGAAAATCCACCAAGGCTTTGAAATGATGGTTGCCCACATCAATGAATCCCTGAAGGCTTTTATCCTTTTCAACGACGGTGCATGTCCAGCACCCGAAACGGCTTGAAGATGTGCCACAGCCTGGCGCTTCCTCTTTGGATAGTACCACGGGGCATTCGCCCCCTCCCGCATCACGATAAAGCTGGATAAGGTCTTTATGTGTGCCACCCCAAGGCGGCGGGTATTGGCCGAGAATTTCCCATACATCATCCAGTGTGAGATCAACGATAGGCCGATAGATATAAGCGCCAAATAATTCAGCGTGCGGTGTCAGATTCGAGCTTTCAATATTCTTAAACTTGTTAATGGAATTGCGACGTGAATTGCTCTCATCTTTACGCACGCCGAGCACCACGATGGCAGCCCCATGCTTGGAAACGTTGTTGTGAATGTAGGTGCTGGTGGGCTGAATTTTCAGGCGGTCGGTGCACCAGCGCATAGTCTGGTTTGGGCTAGGATAGCCCTTACCAATAAGCAGCGACCAGAATGTTCTCCCCTTTTCCGGTTTGGTGGTCACCACAGTTATCGGGAGTCCCAAGTTTTGTGCGGCATCTTCAATCTGTTGTTGCACCTTGACCATGTGTGCAATAACAAACGGGCTTTCCACAAGCGTATCGTTGGAGACTACATGCACTTCACGGGTGCGTGCAGAAGGCGGGACTTCCAGCATGGCTTCCAAAACGGCTTGGGCAACTAGCGTGCTATCTTTTCCACCAGAGAAGCCAATAATCCAAGGGTAATGTTGTGCTTCAGACAGATATTCCGCCTTGATGTCAGCCACTATGGTTTCCCACAGAGTTAAGGCTTCAGATTGATATGCGTGAGCAAGTTGCATGAGAGGCATTCTCAACTGGATTTATAAGCGTGCAATTTCTTGAGCAACGGTGCGCAATACGAGATTCACACCGCACTCCTTTACATCGACGACAGGCTCATCACCAGATCCAACTCCATCTGGTCTTCATCCATCGGCCTGTCGGTCTTCCCGTCGCCGCGCCGCGCTTCGATCACATCCAGATATTGCGGTGTGATGTCGCCGGTGATGTAGCGGCCGTCAAAACAGGAGGCGTCAAACTCCACAATGGCCGGGTTGGCCTTGCGTACCGCCGCCTTGAGGTCGTCCAAGTCCTGATAGATCAGCCGGTCTGCACCAATCTCGCGACAGATTTCCTCATCGCTGCGTCCGGTGGCGATCAGTTCAGCACGGCTGGGCATGTCGATGCCATACACATTCGGGAAACATACCGGCGGTGCTGCGGAGGCAAAATACACCTTGCGCGCGCCGGCATCACGCGCCATCTGCACAATTTCGCGGCTGGTGGTGCCGCGCACGATGGAGTCATCCACCAGCAGCACATTCTTGCCCTTGAATTCCATACCGATGGCATTCAGCTTCTGGCGCACCGATTTCTTGCGCAGCGCCTGTCCGGGCATGATGAAAGTGCGCCCGATGTAGCGGTTTTTCACAAAGCCTTCGCGGAACGGGATGTTGAGGCGATTCGCCAGTTGCAGCGCGCTGGGGCGGCTGGAATCGGGGATCGGGATGACCACGTCGATATCCACCCCGTCCCACTCGCGCTTGAGTTTGTCGGCAAGGTATTCGCCCATGCTCAGGCGCGTCTCATAGACCGACACGCCGTCGATCACCGAATCGGGGCGCGCCAGATAGACATATTCGAAAATGCACGGATTGAGGCTGGATTTATCGCTGCATTGCCGGCTGTGCAGGTTGCCGTCGAAATCGATGAATATCGCCTCGCCGGGCGCGACATCGCGCAGGAATTTGAAACCCAGCGTATCCAGCGCGACGCTTTCCGAAGCGACCAGATATTCCGGCCCTTGCTCGGTTTCATGCACACCCACCACCAACGGACGAATGCCGTGATTGTCACGGAACGCCAACAGGCCATAACCGGCGATCATCGCCACCACGGCATAGGCGCCGCGGCAACGCCGGTGCACGGCAGATACCGCGGCAAAAATGGTCGGTGCATCCAGGCGCAACCCTTTGGATTTGCCCTGCAATTCGTGCGCCAGCACATTCAGCAATACTTCCGAATCGGAATTGGTATTGACGTGGCGCAAGTCATCCACAAACAACTGCCGCTTCAATTCATCGGCATTGGTCAGGTTGCCATTGTGGCCGAGCACGATGCCGAACGGCGAATTTACATAGAATGGCTGCGCCTCGTTGTGATCCACCGCGGAACCGGCGGTGGGATAACGCACATGTGCGATGCCCGCATTCCCCGACAGCGCGCGCATATTGCGGGTGCGAAACACGTCGCGCACCAGGCCATTGCCTTTGTGCAGGTGAAAAGTGCGCCCATCCAGCGTGGCGATACCGGCGGCATCCTGCCCGCGATGTTGCAGAACCTGCAGGCCGTCATACAACAACTGATTGGCCGGTATTTGCGAGACTACTCCGAGAATGCCGCACATGATTCGTTATCCCAAAAATTAACCGCGAGCTCCGTAATGAATACGTTGCGCGATATTGTCCGGCAACCACGTTTTAGTCAGCAAGGCGACATCTTCCACCATTTTTCTCGTCTGTGCGTTGTGCCAGAACGGTTGATCGGGAATGTGTGTCAATCCGGCCAGCCACACCAGCGCGAGTATCACCAGCCCACCACGCAACACCCCAAACAATCCGCCCATTACGCTATCCAACCGGCTCAGCCCGACTGCTTTCACCAGCCTGGCAAGCAGCCAGACCAGTACACCCCAAACGATCAGCGCAGCGACAAACACCACAATATATGCCACCGCAATGCGCATTGCTTCCTGTTGCAACGGTAACAGCGGCACAATGTTGTTGGCGAATAATTTACCCAACACAAATGCTATCGGCCAACCCGCCAGTGACAATACCTCATAAACCAGACCACGCCACAAACCGAGCAACAGCGAAACCAGCAGTATTGTCAGAATGGCAAGATCGAATCCCGTCATTGCATTCAATGCGCGCTCATCACTACCGGTTTCAGGCCATGCTTTTCCAGCAACTGGCGTATCTGCTCGGCCTCCTTGCGCTCAGGATATGGCCCGACACGCACGCGTACCTTATCGCCAATCTTTTCGGTATAAGCCTTGTTGAAGCCCCACTTTTTCAGTGTTTCCAGTTGCTTTTTGGCAGTATCGGCATTGGTATATGCGCCAATCTGCGCGACATAGCCTTCGATGCCGGCAGGCTTATTCACGACCTTTGATTCCGGCTGTTTATTAACCATAGGCTGCGCCTTGACCGGCGCATCTGTGTTGGGGCCGCTTGCGACAACCGGCTTTGCAGCATCACTTTGCGCCACGTCAGCTATGACAGCAGCAGACACAGCAGGCAGAGCTGAAACCGTCTCGACCGCGGAAACGGCGAGCGGCGGAGCCTCCGCCACTTCTGAAACCGGCACGCCCGGAATGAATTCGCCGATCTTGTCGGGTGCAGGAATACGCAGGTCAATGTCTTGCCCGGTAGGTTTGGGCTCGCTGTCCAGCACCATCGGCAGGATCACCACTACCGCCAGTGTAAGCGCGATTGCGCCGACCAGACGACGCCGCGCTTTGCGCCTGAGATTCAATTCTTCTTCTGTCTGCTGTTTTGCCATGCTCTGATCTCGCTTATTAGATTATCGGTCAAGTGATATGCAACCCTCTGGCCGCCATCACTTCGGCCACGGTGTAGAACGATCCGAAGGCCGCGATTCTATCATTTTCGCCTGTCACATTATAGGCATAACGCAATGCTTCAGTGACGTTAGGGAAAGTTTGAATCGCGCCGCGCACAGCGCGCTGTTGCAAAGCCTGCGCCAGCTCTGCGGCGGTTGCGCCGCGCGGCGCGTCGATGCCCGCCACCAGCCAGGTATCGATAAGCGGATCAAGCGCCGCAGCCACTCCCGCCATGTCCTTGTCCTTGAGCATAGCGAATACCGCAAAAGTGTGCGGGCAAGGCGGCAACGCCGCGAGATTCTGCGCCAGCGAACGCGCCGCATGGGGGTTGTGCGCCACGTCGAGGATCATCTGCGGCCTGCCCGGCACGACCTGAAAACGCCCGGCGAGTTGCACCTCGACCAACCCGCGCCGCACCGCCTCCATGCTCACCGGCAATTTATCCTTGAGCGCGTCCAGCGCCGCCAGCGCCGCGCTGGCGTTGTGCAACTGGAGCGCGCCGCGCAACGCCGGATACGGCAAGGCATTGCGCGCTCCGATTTTGCTGCGGTAATCCCACTGACCCTGGTGGGACGTAAATCCAAACTCGCTGCCGATGCACCACAGTTCCGCACCGCTCTGTTGCGCATGATTGCGGATCGCCTGTGGCACATCCGCATCCGCGCAAATCGCCACCTTGCCTTTGCGAAAAATCCCCGCCTTCTCGAAAGCGATCTGCTCGCGTGTCTCGCCGAGGTAATCGGTATGGTCGATGTCCACGCTGGTCACCACCGCGCAGTCGCTGTCGAACACGTTCACCGCATCCAGCCTGCCGCCCAGCCCGACTTCGAGAATCGCGACATCCACCTTGTGTTCGATGAAACACTGCATCGCCGCAAGCGTGCCGAACTCGAAATAGGTCAGGGAAATATCATCCGGTTCTGACGATCGCCCCCTCCCCTTCAATGGGATGGTTGGGGTGGGGATGGGTGTGTCGGCTCCCTGCCCTTTGCGCGCCTGCTCGATCTTTTCAAAGGATGCGCATAACTCTGCATCGCTCGCCTGCCGCTTGGCGATGCGCACGCGCTCGTTATAATGCAGCAGATGCGGCGAGGTGTAGCAGCCGACGCAGTATCCGGCGGCGTGCAGGATGGACTCCAGCATCGCGCACACCGAGCCCTTGCCGTTGGTGCCGCCGACCGTGATGATTGGAAAATCGGGCTGGAGATTCAGCCGCTGTTTGACCTGCGCCACGCGCTCCAGGCCAAGTGCGATGGTCTTGGGATGCAGGGATTCGAGGTAGGTTAGCCAGTCGGGTAGGGTGGGCACGCCTTTGTGCCCACGCGGGATGTCCACGCGGTCAGTCATTTGTAGGGTGCGCTGTGCGCACCATGGTGCGTGGAACGCACCCTACGCTTGCTTCCTTGCATGACCACCCGAATAGCTGACTGAAGAATGCACCGCTGCGTTTCTGGTCGGAAGTAACCAGCTCGTTCCATATGAACGGGTTCTGGTCTGTCACAGATTGATCTTCCTCGTCGCTCATGACATAAACTAGGCCGCCTCGATCTCCGCCACCGCCGCCTGCTTGGTCAGCAAGGTGATCAGTGTCGCCAGTTGATTCTTCATCTCGCGCCGGTCGATGATCATATCCACTGCACCGTGTTCGAGCAGGAATTCTGCACGCTGGAAGCCTTCCGGCAAGGTCTCGCGCACCGTTTGCTGGATCACGCGCGCGCCGGCGAAGCCGATCAGCGCGCCGGGTTCGGCGATCACCACGTCGCCCATGAAGGCGAAGCTGGCTGATACGCCGCCCATGGTCGGGTCAGTCAGCACCGAGATGAACGGCAGTTGCGCCTGGCTGAGCTGCGTGAGCGCGGCGCAGGTCTTGGCCATCTGCATCAGCGACAGCAGGCCTTCCTGCATGCGCGCGCCGCCGCTGGCGGCGAAGCAGATGAACGGGCATTGCTGCTCCAGCGCGACTTGCACGCCGCGCACGAAACGTTCGCCGACCACCGAGCCCATCGAGCCGCCCATGAAGTTGAATTCGAATGCGGCGACCACCACCGGCGCCGCATGGATGCTGCCCTGCATCACTACCAGTGCGTCTTCCTCGTCGGTGCTTTTTTTGGCCGCGACGAGGCGTTCCG
>JANLID010000223.1 GCA_024654105.1 Gallionella sp.
AACTCTTTCGATTTATTAACAAAACCCAACAACGCGCCGCCTGAACTACACCTCACAAACCTCCTTCGTTCAGGCTCATGTCTGGATTGGAAAATACTCAGATCGGATGCTCTCTCTGGTCAATGCAGGAGATGTCCACCCCCAGTCGAAACGACTACCAACATTACGAAGTGACCAACGGGGTAAAGGTTTTGAGGCAGAACGACAAACAGCGTAGTGCGGATTTGGTCTGAATGCCTGATTGCAAGACTTGGCGCAGCGATTTTTTCTGGCAGATTTGGATCGATGGAGTCTGACCATATTGATTTTGCTATTGATTTTTGCAGCCAATGAATTATGGAATGCTGTTTGCAATAATCACAGTTAATCACTATGATTAAGCACGTTTAGTAGGAGTGCCAAATGAATACCAAAGTACTGACTGCACATGTCCCATTGTCGCTTGCCGAAAAGGTTGATCAAATCGCTGCGCGTATGGAGCGTTCGCGCGGATGGATTGTGAAGCAGGCATTATCTGCATGGGTTGACCAAGAGGAAGAACGTCGTCGCATGACCCTTGAAGCGATGGCCGACATTGAAGCAGGACAGGTCATCGACCATCAATCAGTACAAGTTTGGGCGGATAGCCTCAGCTCCGATAAGCCGCTGCCGATACCACGCTGATGGAATTGAAATGGACGAGCAAGGCTCTGTCCGACCTGGTCAGGCTGCATGAATTCCTGTTGCCACTGAACAAGCAGGCCGCTGCATCCACTGTCCAATCCTTAACGGCTGCTCCAACCAAGCTTCTGGCACAAGCCCGTATTGGTGAGAAGCTTGAAGAGTTTGAGCCGCGTGAGGTTCGGCGTATTTTGGTGGGGCACTATGAAATACGCTACGAAATTCAGCATTCCACAATTTATGTGCTGCGACTCTGGCACACGCGGGAAGATCGCTAGAGCCTCCGTCAAACCGATAATCAATCGAGTCTATTGATCCATTCGCGAAGGCTCCGCTTTCGGCCGGATTTCCGGCGGCAGGTTGCCGAATTCTGTGATGATTTGGCTTCGGTGGCTGCCGGTGAGCAGCGGGTTTGACATTGCGGCACGGTAAAGGCGTTCAACAACTTCCGCACTGACCACGCATACTCCGCTGGCAATACACCTTACAACGCCGATGAGGGAATTTTTGTTCGGCGGGCCGAAGGGAACCGTCGCAAGGCGCTGCTCCAGCATTGCGAGCAATGCTTCATCCATTGGCATCATTCTTTCCGCATTCGCCGCCAGCATCCCGGTCAGCCCGGCAATATTTGACGGCGCATTCTCCGCAGCCTGGCGAAAATGGAACATGGACTTGTTATAGAGGTCAATCTCATCCTCGCGCGAGGTTGGCGGCAGATAGAAGTAAAGGATAGCCAAGTCGGTGTGTGCCCGCACCGAGCGCGGGTGCCGTTCCACTTCCAGCGTGCGCATCATCAGCGTATCTCCCCATTGCTGGGCGCGGGTGGCGGTAAGACCGGCAAACAGGATAACCAGCAGCAAAAATGCCGCCCGGCGCACGCGCACGCTGGACACATGCAGCCGGGGATCCAGCGCGTAATAGGCTAGGGGCAGCAGGATGCCGAACATCGGCAGATAGTTGCGGTGCTCAAAGGCCAATTCCAGCGGGATGATGGTGGATTCCATCACATGGCCAGCGAAAAAAAACGCAATCCCGAAAGTCAGCAGGGGATGCTTGTGGCGCAGCACGAAAGCAGCCACCGCGAGCAAGAGCAACCCTGCAATAGCGGGCAACGTGGTCCAGGGTGAAAACAGGCTCCGCGAAATCAGGATATCGTCGTGATGCAAGCCCATCTCGCCCATGCTCGGCAGCACAATCATGTGCAGGTAAAACCACAGCACGCGCGCTTCGGTCATCAGGCGCTCGGTCAGCGAAAAATCGCGCCACGCATAGCCGCCCAAAATCAGGCTAGGGTTATTCAAGACGTAGAACAGGCCAAATAACAGCGGAACCGCTGCCGACAGGCCGACTATCGCTGTCAACATGCGGCGGGTGTCCCGATCGGGCGCGTTCCAGCGCAACAAAGTTGCTTCGACGACCAAAATCAGCAAGGGCAGCAGGGCGCCATTTTCCTTGCACAGTGCGGCAAGCGGCGTAAAGACAAAGATCGCTGCGCCTATCGCAACAAACCCCGACCGGCTACCGTCCAGCAGTTTCTTTCTGCCATGCAGATACAGCGCCAATCCGGCCAGCGTGAATAACGCCGAGAGGCTGGTCATGCGCTGTACCACATACAGCACGCCGGTCAGGTTGAACGGATGCAACAGCCAGATCGCGGCTACGGCAAGCGCGACCCACGCTGCGGCATGGTCGTCCGCCGCCCCGCGAATGCGCAGATGCATGCCGAGCAGCAGTCTGGCCAACACAAACACCAGTACCCCATTGACCAGATGAATACCCAGATTGATCGCCTTGAAGTAATAAGGGTTCATGCCGAAAAAATAATGATTGACGGCAAAGCTGGCCATGCTGATGGGGCGGCTTAGTGGGTTGGCGCCGCCATAGGAGGCGGCCTGCCAGAGGGCGGAAAAATCCAGACTGTCAATTTTCAGATAAGGGTTGATGCGGATGTTGACCCCGTCGTCGGAAATGAAATGCCCCGTTAGACCAGGCAGATAGCAGACAACGGTAACGGCAATAATGAATAACAGCAGTGCAGGCTTAATAGTTTTATTCATGTCAAAAAAGAAAAAGGAGGCAAAAGCCTCCTTTTTCCATTAGATCATACCAAATGAAGATTAGCTCTTTGGAAGGAATTTTGCAGGAACAGTACCACTAATATTCCATGTCGTCCCGCCAGCACTGCAGACCGGTGTCCACGTAACAGTTTTGGATGCAACGTCAGTAGGCAGGCCAGTAGCTACCGTTGTAGCAGTAATTACACCGGTGGCGGCCGCGGCGGCGGAAGCTGTGTATTTTACACCGGTTGGTAGAGTGATCTGAGCGGAAGCCAGAGAACCGCCAGTCATATCCGTCCAATTGCCCCCCAAATCGCTGCAGTAAACACCAACCGCCATCCGCGCCGGGCTGGTCAAGCTGGTAAGTTCAGTAAGTTTGGACTTGACGGTGTAGTCCTGATAAGCCGGGATCGCCACCGCTGCCAGAATACCGATGATCGCGACCACGATCATCAGTTCGATCAGGGTAAAACCTTTTTGAATGTTTTTCATAATAAAGCTCCTTATATTAAAGTTAACTCTGTATAGCCATCGTATAGCCATCTGACTAAGTTGGCAAACTACGCCAACGTAAGTCATTGGTTAACACATTTGAGGTGTGTCGCTGGGTTATACAGCAATAGCCGTGCCAGGTTTCAGAAAACAGAGGACAGAAGACAGAAGACAGAGGGTTTGTCGCCGCTGCGCGGCGTGTTTTTATTATCGCATCGCTGTTCGTGTGGCGCATGAGAACGACGAAATCATCCGCTTGGCATTCCAATTTCGTCACTTGACTGACGATTTTCGGCAATTGCTTGCGCTCCTCTCGCTGAGTGTGAGGCTTGCCGGGTTAATAACCAACCTCTTTCTGATGTCGCACAGCCGCAATAATTTCAGTCTGCCCATCATATTGATCCGGCACGGTAAAGTATCAACCCCGTTCGTGGTGAGCTTGTCGAACCATGAGCGGAGGATGATTAACAATCAATGCGTTATCTTGCCAGCCCTTCGACGGGCTCAGGGCGAACGGACTTAATTCAGTGCTTCCTTAATCCTAGAAAAAGCAGTCTCACGCGGAGAACGCGGATTAAAATCAATATGTTGCATAAAACAGACCTTCACCAATTTGGTGATAATTGTGTTGGTCATATCCCTTTGAATTTCCCCGCGTTCTCCGCGCCTCCGCGTGATCAACTGCCGTTTTTAGGCTAATATTTCACCATACCGTATCAATAGCAGTTTCACCAGAAGACAGATGTTTCCATATTTGAAAAAGGGGTAGGGGGATTGCATCGTTCCCATGCTCTGCGTGGGAACGATGGCCGTGCCGCTCTGCGGTACTGGACACGGAGCGTCCCCTGATGTGTTCCCACGGATAACCAGCGACTTGGTTGTCGTTTTTGGACAACCTGGTCGAATGGCTAGTAGTTTCATCAGACCGTGGGAACGAGAAGAGCGTCAAGTGTCGCCTATATTGCTGACTTATGAGTAATGGCGCGTTAAAACTGCCATTGATGCGATCACACAAATGACCATTTTGGGTCGTTATAGTGGCACCTCACCCCATCACTTGTCGTTCAGTAGCCCCTGCATCGCCGCGACCGGCTTGACCTGCGGAAAATACACCTGGCGGTAGAAGCTGCCGAGGTTGCTCGACCACGTTACACCGTCGCTGCGCCCGAGCTTCTGCCAGTAATCCATGATCTCCACATCATAGGCGTCGATCGCAGTCGTATAGCCGGAGGCATCGTAGTGCTCGTCGTGGCGGAAGGTCTGGATGTCCATGCGCGGCTTCAGCGGCGCATTATCCTTGATGTGACCGATACACAGGCCGACCAGCGGGAAGGTGAGCGGCGGCAGTTGCAGTAGATTGATCATGCCTTGCGGATCGCGGCGGATGCCGCCGATCGGGACGATACCCAGTCCCAGTGATTCGGTGGCGGTGATCAGCGTGCCGAGCACGATGCCCGCATCGACGGCGGCGACGCCGAAGCCTTCCATGCTTTCGTGGATGATCTGCGCCTGCCCGGCTTTGCGCACGCCGAGGCCGGTCTTGTGAAAATCGATGGCAATGGCGATGAACACCGGCGCCTGCGCGATCCACGCCTGCCCACCGGCGAGTTCGGCGATGCGGGCGCGCCTCTCCGCATCGCGCACCACAATCAGCGAAATTTCCTGCGCGTTCATCGAGGTTGGCGCTTGATGTGCGGCGGCGATGATCTGGTCGAGCATGGCGTCGCTGACCGGGTCGTTCTTGTAGCTGCGGATGCTGCGGTGGGACTGCTGGATGCGCAGGGTCTCGTTCATGGGCGTTTCTCCAGCAAGTGGGTCTGTTTCATTTACTTTTTCGCGCCCAGTGCCAGCGCGCGCAATCTGCCTTGTTCCAGTTCCGCCGCGTCCGGCTCGATCAGCCAGCCGTGCAGGTTGTCCATCACCAGGCCGGTCAGCGCGTGCATCCAGTCATTGCGGTCGTTGAGGCAGGGGATGTAGTGGTATTCGCCACCGCCCGCATGCTGGAAATCCTCCTTGCCTTCCTGCGCGATCTCTTCCAGTGTTTCCAGACAATCGGCGACGAAGCCGGGACAGACCACGTCCAGGCGTTTGGTCTTTTGTTGCCCCAATTCCTTGAGTGTGGCGGCGGTGTAGGGTTGCAGCCACTCGGCGCGGCCGAAGCGCGACTGGAAGCTGACGGCATATTGACCGGGCTTCAGGCCGAGTTGTTGCGCCAGCAGTCGCGCGGTCTTGTGGCATTCGCAATGGTAGGGATCGCCCTTGTCCAGCGTGTAACGCGGCAGGCCGTGGAAGCTCATCAGCAGTTTTTCCGGACGGCCGTTCTTCATCCAGTAGTCGTTGATGTTGCCCGCCAGCGCGTTGATGTAGCCGGGGTGATCGTGGAAATTCCGGATGGTGCGCAGCGCGGGCATATTGCGCATTTTTTGCAGCTCGCCGAACACGATGTCGCATACCGTCGCGGTGGTGCTGGCAGCATATTGCGGATACATCGGCACGATCAGGATACGCTGGCAATTCTGTTCCCTGAGTTTGCGCAGCACACTCGGAATAGACGGGGTGCCGTAGCGCATCGCGTAGTCCACCACGAACGGCGCCTTGGTGCGCTGGCTCAAATAGCCTTGCAGCAGTGTAGTCTGCTTTTCAGTGTGAACGCGCAGCGGCGAGCCTTCCTTCAGCCATACCGATGCATACTTCGCGGCAGACTTTTTCGGCCGAGTGTTGAGGATGATGCCGTTGAGGATCAGCCACCAGATGGCGCGCGGTATTTCCACCACACGCGGGTCACCCAGAAATTCTTTTAGATAGGTGCGCACCGCACTCGGTGTGGGCGCATCCGGTGTGCCGAGGTTGACCAGCAGAATGCCGGTTTTTTCCGGCGTGCCGTGAGTATAAGGGGGTTCGATTCGGTAGGGCATAAGTTTCCTCAATTCTGCGACAGCGCGTTGCCCAGCAGGCGCGCGGTAATGTCCACGATCGGAATGACGCGCTGGTAGTCCATGCGTTTCGGCCCGACCACGGCAAGCGTGCCGACCACCTGGCCGTCGGCTGAGTACGGTGCGGTGATGACGCTGCATTCTTCCAGTGAGGCAAGGCCGGCTTCGGCGCCAATAAAAATATGGATGCCCTGGCCTTTGCGGCTGGCTTCCAGCAGTTGCAGCAGTTCGGTCTTTTGCTCGAATAGGTTGAACAATCTGCGCAGGCGGTTCATGTCGGCGGAGAGATCATCCACATGCAGCAGGTGATGCTCGCCGCTGATGACTTAATCGCCGGATTGCTTGGCTGACGCTTCGTCGCCCGCCGCCAGCGCCGCCGCCATCAGCGCGCTCATATCCTGATGCAGTTGGCGCAATTCGCCGCGCAGTTTTTCGCGGATTTGCGAGAAGCTGCAGCCGATGTAATGCTGGTTGAGGAAGTTGCCCGCCTCGGTGAGCTGCGACTGGGTGTAGTCCCTTTCCATCAACAGCACGCGATTCTCCACTTCACCGTCGGGCATCACGATGATGAGCAGCACACGTTTTTCTTTCAGA
>JANLID010000232.1 GCA_024654105.1 Gallionella sp.
GCCTCGCTGGGCATTTACCCTGCGGTCGATCCGCTGGATTCCACCTCGCGCCAGCTCGATCCGCTGGTGGTGGGAGAAGAACATTACAACGTGGCGCGCGGCGTACAGGCCACCTTGCAGCGCTACAAGGAATTGCGCGACATCATCGCAATTCTGGGCATGGACGAACTGGCGCCGGAAGACAAGCTGGCCGTGGCACGTGCGCGCAAGATCCAGCGCTTCCTGTCGCAGCCGTTCCACGTAGCCGAAGTGTTTACTGGCGCCCCAGGCAAGTACGTTACCCTGAAGGACACCATCAAGGGCTTCAAGGGCATCGTTGAGGGCGAGTACGACCACCTGCCGGAACAGGCGTTTTACATGGTCGGCGGTATCGAAGAAGCAGTTGAAAAAGCCAAAACACTGTAGCGGTAAACGAGGTCAAGCATGGTAGCAACAACAGTACACGATGATGCGGTTAGCAAAAAAGAAGCTATCTTCCCAGGGACGGTGCATGTCGATGTGGTCAGCGCGGAAGAAGCTCTCTTCTCCGGGCTGGCAACAATGGTAGTCGTCCCCGGAGAAATGGGCGAATTGGGTATCTATCCGCGCCATACCCCGTTGATGACACGTATCAAACCGGGCTCGGTCAGGATCAAGCGGCCGGATCAGGAGCAGGAAGTACTCATCTATGTTTCAGGCGGTATGCTTGAAGTGCAGCCCAGCGTGGTGACTATCCTGGCCGACACCGCGATACGCGGTGCCGATCTGGATGAAACTCGCGCGTTGGAAGCGAAGCGGGCAGCGGAAGACGTGATCAAGAATCGCGCTTCCGACATTGACTACGCACAGGCACAAGCCGAATTGGCAGAAGCGGTTGCCCAGTTGCGTGCAATTCGGCAAATACGCAAACAAATCGGCCATTAAGCTTCTGCGCCTGATCCAGGGCGGCCGGCTATCCAGGCCGTTACTTGACGAAAAAATCCGGGAGTGTTGCCCCGGGGGCGATAAGGACGAGCCTTGCCGGTTGTATCGAAAGATTTCGTAGATACTGTCTTTCCGGTCAAACGATTTTTGCCCCGCCAGGCTCGTGTATCATGGGACAAGGCTTTCAAGTTGACGCTGCAGCGACAAAAGCCTAAATTGCGCTATCCCAACCCAACACCAAGGAGATTATCATGGCCGTTCTTGTCTGCAAGCCCGCACCCGATTTCAACGCCGCTGCCGTAATGGGCAACAATGAAATCAATGGAAATTTCAATTTAAAAAAGCACATTGCCGGCAAATACGCCGTGCTGTATTTTTACCCGCTCGATTTCACCTTCGTCTGCCCTTCCGAAATCATTGCTTTCGATCATCGTCTCGAAGAATTCCAGAAACGCAATGTCGAGGTGATCGGCGTTTCCATCGACTCACACTTCACGCATCTCGCGTGGAAAAATACCCCGGTCAAGAACGGCGGCATCGGCCAGGTGCGCTATCCATTGGTGGCCGATATCAAACACGAAATCTGCAAGGCCTACGATGTCGAAGCCGAAGGCGGCGTGGCCTTCCGCGGTTCGTTCCTGATCGACCGCGCCGGTATTGTGCGCCATCAGGTGGTGAACGACCTGCCGCTGGGGCGCAACATCGACGAAATGCTGCGCATGGTGGACGCACTGCAATTTACCGAAGAGCACGGCGAAGTCTGTCCGGCCGGCTGGAGCAAAGGCAAGGCGGGCATGAATGCGTCGACCGAAGGGGTGGCGAAGTACCTCGCCAATCACGCCAAGGAGCTGTGACACGTTTCGAGAAAATGTGCAAGCAATCCAAAAAAGATGTCTTTACGGTCACCATGGTTGCCTGCGCTTGCTTGAAGCCGGCTCTGGCGCTTTGGTAACCGCCGTACTGCGTCCGCGCTCAACCGGGGCAAAGAGAATCCTGATTATGGGGCGTGTGCCGGGTTTGTTGTGGCGGCCATGAGTGAGGATGCTGCTGCGAGGTAGCGAGATTTGAGAAGTGTCAGCGTTGACAGGCGTATATCCTGCGCAGAAAGGCGTCGACATCCACTCTTGCCAGATTTGCTGGCAGTGCTGTTTCCTCGGTGTACGGCTGGTGGCAGGCAAGACTGGGAATCCATCCGGCACACAGGACTTCGTCGCCATAATCGGTTGCGATTGCTTCATCGCGTTCGACCTCGTAGCTGCTCATATCCATGCTGAATGTTCCCATGATCGATCTCCTGTTTCTGCGGGGCTGCGCACGCTGTGCCGCCCTTGATGGAGATATCGGCAGAGTCCGGTAAAAATTTAGCGCGTGTCTCATCGTTCCGCTCGGGATGCTTTGGTATCATGCGCCCCTTCCAGAAATACTCGCTCATCCGGCAGTTCCAAGTCCAAGTAAATGCTGAATCAACTCAATGCAGCGCAGCGCGAAGCGGTAACCTATCTCGATGGCCCCTTGCTGGTGCTGGCCGGCGCGGGCAGCGGCAAGACGCGCGTGATCACCCAGAAGATCGTCCATCTGGTGGAACGCTGCGGCTATGCGCCGCGCAACATTGCCGCGATCACCTTCACCAACAAGGCGGCCAGCGAGATGCGCGAACGCGTCGGCGCGCTGTTGCAGGGCAAGGATGCACGGGGGCTGATGGTGAGCACCTTTCACTCGCTGGGCATGAACATCCTGCGCAAGGAGGCTGCGCTGCTGGGCTACAAGCCGCAGTTTTCGATCTTCGATTCCGGCGATACCTGGAAGATCATCGGCGAGCTGGCCAACTCCGGCGACAAGCAGGAGATCCGCGACATCCAGACGCGGATTTCCAATTGGAAATCGGCTTTTATCGCGCCGCAGCAGGCCGCGCAGGTAACCGATAACGAGGAGGCAAGAGTTCATGCGCGGATTTATGCGCGCTACCAGGAAACGCTGCGCGCCTATCAGGCGGTGGATTTTGACGATCTGATCCGTCTGCCGGTGGTGCTGTTCAAGGAGCACCCAGAGGCCTTGTTTCGCTGGCAGAACCGGCTGCATTACCTGCTGATCGACGAATACCAGGACACCAACGATTGCCAGTACCAGTTGACCAGGCTGCTGGCGGGGAGCCGCGCCGCGTTCACCGCGGTGGGCGATGACGACCAGGCGATCTACGCGTGGCGCGGTGCGAGCATCGAGAACCTGCACAAGCTGCGCAACGATTACGCGCGGCTGCGCGTCATCAAGCTGGAGCAGAACTACCGTTCCTCGCAGCGCATCCTCAAGGTGGCGAACCACCTGATCAACCACAACACCAAGGTGTTCGAGAAGCGCCTGTGGAGCGACCACGGCATCGGCGACCCGGTGCGTATCTATGCGGCGCGCGACGACGAGCACGAGGCCGAGAGCGTGGTGATGAAGCTGATGGCGCACAAATTCGAGCACCGCACGCGGTTTTCCGACTACGCGATCCTGTATCGCAGTAACCACTTGTCGCGCGCGTTCGAGGAGCAGTTGCGCGCCCAGCACGCGCCTTATACGGTGAGCGGCGGCACGTCGTTTTTCGAGCGCGCCGAGATCAAGGACATCACCGCCTACCTGCGCTTGATCGCCAACCCGGACGACGACCCGGCCTTCATTCGCGCCGTCACCACGCCGAAGCGCGGCATCGGCAACACTACGCTGGAGAAGCTCGGCAGCCATGCCGGGGCGCGTCACGTCAGCCTGTTCGAGGCGGCTTTCGAGATCGGGATGGAGCAGCAACTGCCGCCGCGCCAGCATGAAGACCTGATGACCTTCTGCAACTTCATCAACCGCCTCCAGGAGCGCGCCGGCAAGGACCCGTGCGGCGAACTGCTCGACGAGCTGTTGCGCGCGATCAACTACGAGGCGTGGCTATACGATACCCATGAACCGCGCCAGGCCGATAGTAAATGGGAAAATGTGCAGGAATTTACCGGCTGGCTCAAGCGCAAGGCCGAAGCCGACGAGAAATCGCTGATCGATATGGTACAGACCATCGCGCTGATCAACATGCTGGAAGGCAAAGACGAGGAGCCGGATGCGGTCTCATTGTCCACTTTGCACGCCGCCAAGGGGCTGGAATTCCCGCATGTGTTCATCATCGGCGCGGAGGAAGACATCCTGCCGTTCCGCGACAGCGACGAACAGCAGATCGAAGAAGAGCGCCGCCTGATGTATGTCGGCGTCACACGCGCCGAGCGCAGCCTGCAAATCAGCTACTGCAACCGCCGCAAGCGCGGCAAGGATTGGCTGGCCTGTGAGCCGAGCCGTTTTCTGGAAGAAATGCCGGAAGGTGAACTGGTTTATGCCGGTGGCCACAAGAAGGCCATGCCGACTATCAGCAAAAACGAGGGGATGGATAAATTGGCGAAACTGAAGGTAATGCTGGTTAGTTCGCACGATTGACGGCGCTTCTTCAAACCATGCAGGCTGCTATTCTTCGAGATAATCCACCAGAATGCCGCTGGTAAGACGCAGGCGCTGGCTCAGCAACCGCGCTATCTTGAGCAGCAGTTTGGCTGAAAGCGCAGGTTTGTCACGCATGATCAGCAAAAAATTTTCCTGCGTCAGCACGGCCACGGTTGTTGGTTCGACGGCTACTGCCGTGGCAGACCGTGGTTCGCCGTCCACGATGGTCATTTCACCCAGACTGCGGCCGGGAAATATCGTGGTGACGGTTTTATCGATGCGCTGGTTATCTTCCTTATGCACTTCAAGCTTGCCCTCAAGCACAATGCACATGAAATCGCCCCGGTCGCCTTCGCGAAACAGGACGGCGCCGGGTGCCGCACGATAAAGCTGAACATAAGCAGCCAGCGCATTGATTTGCGTCCACTCAAAATCCCTGAGCATTTGTGCGTTCTCCAGCATGGCCGCAATGTGATCCGAGGACGCAATGCCAGATCCCAGGATTTCAAGCGATGCCAAAGATGATTTTTTGTTATCCTGCGTCATATTGTCAGGCCGGGATCATTAACCGCCTTGTGGTCAGGTGTTTTGCACCACAATCTTCGGAAATACCGCGCTATGATCCTGCGCCATCTCTGCGATTTTGACCGCAATGCGACGCGCGATCTGCTTGTATTCTTTTGCGATGCTTCCGTCGGGATCAGCGACTACCGTGGGTTGACCGGAATCGGTCTGCTCGCGAATGCGGATATCCAACGGCAGGCTGCCGAGAAGCTCCGTGTTGTAGTCAGCGCACATTTTTTCGCCGCCGCCTGCGCCGAATATATGTTCCTCATGCCCGCATTTGGAGCAGATGTGTGTGCTCATGTTTTCCACAATGCCGATAATCTTGACGCCGACTTTTTCAAACATCTTGAGCCCCTTGCGCGCATCCATCAGCGCGACGTCCTGCGGAGTGGTCACAATCACCGCGCCGGTAACCGGCACTTGCTGCGCCAGCGAAAGCTGAATATCGCCGGTGCCAGGCGGCAGGTCCACCACGAGATAGTCCAGGTTATCCCAACGCGTCTGGCGCAACAATTGATCCAGCGCCTGAATAACCATCGGGCCGCGCCAAATCATCGGCGTGTCATCGCTACCGATAAGAAAGCCGATGGACATCGCCTGCAGGCCATGATTGTTCATCGGTATCATGAAATTGTCGCCGGTCATTTCGGGTTGCCCGGCAATACCCAGCATGGTCGGCTGCGAAGGGCCATAAATATCGGCATCCAGTATGCCGGCGCGGGCACCCTCGGCAGCCAGCGCCAGCGCGATATTCACCGCGGTGGTTGACTTGCCAACCCCGCCTTTGCCGCTCGCTACCGCGATAATGTTCTTCACGCCATCCACCAGCTTCGCGCCACGTTGCACCGCATGCGGCACCACTTTGCTGCTTACATTGATGCCGAGGTTGCCAATGCCCGGCAAGGCGGACTTGAGATGTGATTCGATCATTGCGCGAATCTCGCCCCACACGCTTTGCGCCGAATAGCCGAGCATGATGTCCAGCGACACATCATTGCCGCTGACCTTGATGTTCTTCACGGATTTGCCGCTGACAAAATCTTTCCTGGTATTCGGATCGATCAGATTTTTCAATGCATCTTGCACGTCGGTTTCACTAAAACTCATTATTTGCTCCTGAATCGGATGAGGGCTGAAGTTCGAATTCTAACCCGGTTGACTTAATTGCTCTGGCATTTATAACCCAACAATCTACTCCCTGCTTCCCCCGGCGGCCGCCAACCGCTCCAGATAGGTTTGCCACAATTCAGGCTGATGCTT
The DNA here is from genome assembly GCA_024654105.1 of Gallionella sp. Lineage (GTDB taxonomy): Bacteria > Pseudomonadota > Gammaproteobacteria > Burkholderiales > Gallionellaceae > Gallionella. The sequence continues at coordinate 6,184 of JANLID010000232.1, forward strand.
ACCCAAATCGTCAAGATACTCCCAAGTGTAAAGCCCGGAGTCGTGGCCGTCGTCAAATTTTATTTTCATGGCATAACTGCCAATCGGGGATACTTCGCTTACCCCCACATTTTTCTTGCCCACTTGCAGCACCTCCTGTCCACGCCCGTGTCCGACGACTTCGGCCGACGGGGAATACACCCGCAAAAATTCGTAGGGCAGTTGATAACGAGCACCATCGTCAAATGCGATTTCAAGCAGGCGGGATTGCTGATGCAGTTTTATTTCTGTGGGATGCGCTGACATGATTCCAGATTGACTCCTGTGGTATTTTTTACGGCACTTTTTCCTGTGCAATTCACGCGGGGGTAACGATACCAGATTTTCCGATATTAAAAACTGCCCAACGCTCTGTTCTTAAAAAACGTGCCTTGTGCGTTTTCCGCTAGAATGCGCCGGTGAGATTCGCTTGCGAGGCAGCATGGATACCCAAATCACCGCCGCACCGGCCGGTTCGAGCATGCTGAGTGCGGCTCGCGCTGCTGCGGCATTCTGCCTGCTGATCATGATGGCGACAGCCAGCGGCGCTTCGCTTGCCGACCAGCTCACGCCGGGCATGCCGCATTACTTTGATAGTTTCGACGCCGGACAGCGGCCATGGGAACCGGGGCAGCCTTTGAATATCGAGGAAGTTTTCAAAAACTATCAGTATTATGAAATCGTGTTCGACCGTGACGGCAAGGAAATTGTGGTCAACCAGTACCTCAGGGGCAGCAAGGCAGATAGCGCAATATACAGAATATTGCCGGATGGCTCGTTGCAAAAGAGCGGGCAGTGAACAGGCGCGGGCTTGCCGAAATGTTGGTGGCATTTGCATCCATTGCGAGCGATGAAACGGAGCCTGAATAAAGTTACAATGCCGATATGTCTGATTTCAATCTTACCCATCATTTTCTGATTGCCATGCCCGCCTTGCAGGAAGGGTATTTTGTCGGCACGCTGACTTACATCTGCGAACACAACGAGAACGGCGCGCTGGGCATCGTGGTGAATCGCCCGATCAGCCTGACACTGGGCGAAATGTTCGACCAGATCAACATTCCGTTGCATCAGCCCAGACTGGAAAGGATGCCGGTGCATTTCGGCGGACCGGTGCAAACCGAGCGTGGCTTTGTGTTGCACGACACGCCGGGAGACTGGCAATCCACGCTGCGCATCAACGACAAGCTGTCGCTGACCACCTCCAGGGACATTCTCGAAGCCGTTGGCGCAGGCCACGGGCCGCGCAACCTGATCGTCACATTGGGCTACGCGGGTTGGGACCAGGGACAACTGGAGCATGAAATGACCGAAAACGCCTGGTTGACCGTGCCAGCCTCCGAACACATCCTGTTTGACTTGCCGCCGGAGGAACGCCTGCCCGCGGCGATGGCGCTGCTCGGTGTGGACTACGCTTCACTGGTTGAAAATGCCGGGCATGCCTGACACCAGAAGACAGAGGACGGAGGACAGAGGACAGAAACCTTGTCGCGGCAAGGCTGCACATGTTCAACAGCCCGCGCAAGGCGCGGACAAAAATCTGCCTTCTGCCTTCTGTCCTCTGTCCTCTGATACGCTGCTCGCATTCGATTTTGGCACCAAACGTATCGGCGTCGCGGTTGGCAATACCCTGTTGCGCCGCGCCAACCCGTTGACCACGATCAATGATGAAAAAACCGACGCACGCTTCGCCAAAATCGCGGCTTTGCTGGCCGAATGGCAGCCAAGCGCGCTGGTCGTGGGGTTGCCGAGCAACGATGACGGCACGCCGCACGAGCTGACCGCGTTATGCCGCCGCTTCGCCAACCGCCTCAAGGGGCGGTTTAATTTGCCGGCGATATTGGTCGATGAGCGTTATACTTCGCTCGCCGCCAGCGCAGCTTTGAACGAACAGGGTATCCGTGGCAGGGAGCAAAAAACCCTGATTGACCAATACGCCGCGCAACAAATTTTGCAGGCGTATTTTGATGAACCCGCAGCGGGGCTGATCGTATGAAAAATCCGCAACTCAACAAACACGGCGAACTCCAGCACTTGCTGACCACCGAGGGCTTGCCGGTGCAGATCGTGCGCGACATCATCGATCGTGCCGCGACCTTCCTCGATGCCGCTGACGGACACGAGATCAAAAAAGTCCCGCTGCTGCACGGCAAGTCGGTGTTCAACGTATTCTTCGAAAACAGCACGCGTACTCGCACCACCTTCGAGATCGCCGCCAAGCGGCTGTCCGCGGATGTGGTCAACCTCAACATCGGTTCCTCTTCCACCAGCAAGGGCGAAACCCTGCTGGATACCGTGGATAACCTGTGCGCGATGCATGCCGACATGTTCGTGGTGCGCCACGCACAAAGCGGCGCAGCGCACTTTATTGCAAGACACGTTGCGCCGGAAATTCACGTTATCAACGCCGGCGACGGTCGCCACGCGCACCCCACGCAGGCGCTGCTGGACATGTTTACCATCCGCCACTACAAGAAAGAATTTCATAACCTGCGCGTGGCCATTGTCGGCGACATGCTGCATTCGCGCGTGGCGCGCTCGCAGATTCACGCGCTGACCACGCTCGGCGTGCCGGAAGTGCGCGTCATCGCGCCCAAAACGCTGCTGCCGGCGATGGTGGAAAATCTCGGCGTGCAGGTTTATCACGACATGGCGCAAGGCCTGCGCGATGTGGATGTGGTGCTGATGCTGCGCCTGCAGCACGAGCGCATGCAGGGTGCGGCGCTGCCTTCCGCGCAGGAATACTTCAAGAACTACGGCCTCACCGAAGAGAAGCTGGCGCACGCCCGGCCGGATGCGATCGTGATGCATCCCGGGCCGATGAACCGCGGTATCGAAATCGACTCCAGCGTCGCCGACGGCAAGCACTCGGTGATCATGTCGCAAGTGACCTTCGGCATCGCCGTGCGGATGGCGGTAATGAGTATGCTGGCGGGGAATGGCAAATGACGTGGTTGGGAGAAAAACATGCCTAACCTTGTGAAGGAAAATTTCTTATCGCTGATGCGACAGAAGTTTGGTGCTATATCAAAACTTGCTAATAGCAATTCACTATTCGATGTTGATAATGGTATTGCACGAATATACATTCGTTATTCAAAAGTACACGAGAAAGGAGTCACATTTTATGGCCTGCGGAAAGAAGACCTAAAGCACCTTGAAGGGCGCCCATCTTTTATGGTGTTTCTGTGGGACAAGCAAGAAGAGCCGCTATTCGTCCCATTTCCAGCATATGAGCAAATTTTCAAATTCGCAGAGCCAGCATCAGATGGACAATACAAAGCCCAAATATTATTGAATGAAGAAAGCACAACTCTTTATCTGGCGCGCGTTGGAAAATTTAACTTAGAAGGTCTGTTTGGTTGGGATCAGTTGCTTCATCTTTTTAAGTCTATTGTGGAGGAAATAACTCCAGAGTTATCACATTCGCAAGTGCAAACCTTTCTCTCAGTGATTGGTGCATCAAAAGGCTATGACCTTTGGGTGCCACAAAATGATCGTAATAAACTCGATAAACCGCTAATTGGCGCGATGGTTTATAGA
>JANLID010000282.1 GCA_024654105.1 Gallionella sp.
CGACTCGATCAAAATTGCTGGCGCCATCCAGCTCTGACAGGATGACGATGAACTCGTCCCCGCCGAGGCGCGCCACCGTGTCGGCTTCGCGCACACAGCTGCTGATGCGCTGTGCCGCCTCCAGCAGCAGCAGGTCGCCCATGCTGTGCCCGAGCGTGTCGTTGACTTCCTTGAATTTGTCGAGATCAATGAACAACAGCGCCATTTTCAGGCCGACGCGATGGGCTTTCTTGATTTCCTGCGCCAGCCGGTCGTAGAACAGTGTCCTGTTGGGCAGACCGGTGAGCGTGTCGTAATACGCCAGGTTGAGTATTTTCGCTTCGGTCTGCTTGCGCTCGGTGGCATCACGCGACGAACAATACACCAGTTGTTGCCCTTCAATGTCCACTTTGGCAATGCTGACGTCGACGTCAATGATGCTGCCATCGCGGCGGCGGTGACGGGCTTCAAGCATCACGGGGTTATTGTCCAGCGCCGCGATGTTCGCCTTGATCTGGTCTGCCGTCAATTGTGCGTCCCATTGCGCTGCGTTCATGGTCAGCAGTTCCGCTGCCGTGTAGCCGAGCATCCGGCAGAACGAGTCGTTCACCTGCACCACATTGCCGTCGAGGTCGAGGATGTGAATGCCATCGCTGGCGGTGCGCAACAGCGCCTCGTTCTTGCGGTTTTCCGTTGCGAGCAATTCTTCGGCATGCTTGCGCGCTTCAAGCAGGGCGCTGAATCCATCGGCCATTTCATTGAAACTATCGCCCACCTGCCTGAGTTCATCGTGCGTGCCGAGATCGATGCGCGCGCGCAGATCGCCGCCGGCAAAGGCGCGTGCCGAACGGGCAAGCGATTCGATGCTGCCGACCGTGGCGTAGTAGCTGCCAATCGAGAAATAGACCACGACCAGAAACAACAGGAAGGCGATGCCGATACTGACGCGCAGTGCATTTTCCGCCCGGGCAATCCGTGCATTGATCTGAGTTTCGATGGACGGCAACAGCGATTCATATATGTGCGCATAACTATCGTCGATCACCGCGCTGATCACCATCAGAAAATCTTCCGGAGAAGTGGTGAAGTGGCCGGTAAGAATGTCTGATTCCAGAAGGGCGACAATCTGCATTACCGTATCGGAAATATCCCTTGAGGCTGTCAAGAGGGCGTCCTGCAGCGCCGGATTGTGACGAGCGGCATTGTCGAAATTGATCTTGAGGGGCGTGAGGGCATTGTCAAGGTTGGCAATCATGCCGCGTACCTCGGCCTTCTGCACCTCGGTGATCTGCTTGGCGGCCAGGATGCCGGTGCCGTAGGCGCGGATTCGCCCCATATATTCGATCATATCCGGCAGTCTGCTGGTGGCGATGTTGACCAGATAGAACAAGCCGGTTTCCGTGTCCTGTGTCAGTATCACCGTAAACAACTGTATTTGACTGATCAGGTGAGTATGCGCGGTAAAGTTTTCGGCTGTTGTCCAGTTGAGCCCCTTCTTCAGCAAGGATTCCCAGTTTGCCCGGATGCTGCGCCAGTCTTCGCTCCGCCTCAGGTTGGCAGGCAATTTTTCTTCCAGCGTATCGAAAGCCTCGACTGCCTCTTTTTCCGCGACGGCATGCCTGTCCCGCATGGTCTGATTGCCGCCCAGCAATGCAGCCGAAAGCCCGCGGTGCAGTTGAATAACCTGCACGGTGCGGGAAATCGGCCTGATCAACGCGATGGAATCCAGTTGCCGCTGCGAAGTGCGGATAACCGCATCAAGACTGACAAACAGGCTGTAGGTCAATATCCCAATTGCAATCAGAAACAGCAGCCCCAGCAGCGCGAATTTTTTGGTGTAGCCCAGACGGTTCATCAGGGCGATGGCGGGATAAAAAAGGAATTTCATGAGAGCTTCTTGCAAAACTATTTTTGAAACGGAGCGCAATGACATTTGATGCCCAAATTTTGGCATAGAAATGGTTACGCTTCCCATTTTTGCGGCAATC
>JANLID010000241.1 GCA_024654105.1 Gallionella sp.
GACTCTGCTTAGGCTTCTACCACGCCGATGATGTCGTCTTCGCGCATGGTCAGCAGTTCCTGACCATCCATCTTGAAAGACTGGCCGGAATATTTGCCAAACAGCACGCGGTCGCCGACTTTGACAGTCATCGCCTGCAGTTTGCCGTCGTCACCGATCTTGCCTTTGCCCACGGCGACGATTTCGCCTTGATCGGGTTTTTCGGTGGCAGCATCGGGAATCACGATACCGGAAGCGGTTTTGCGCTCCTCTTCCATACGCTTGACGATGACGCGATCGTTCAAAGGACGAATTTTCATGCTTATTTCTCCTAAAATCAGTTGGTTAATCAAATGCGAAGACGGGCAGTCAGCTTTATAAACCTCCAGCCAAACCGGCAATAAGGCCGACTTGACCACCGGTTAGCACTCCCCGCCAGCGGCTGCTAATAATAGGGGTTGCCCTGCCCGATTTCAAGGGCAAAGCGCAAATTAATTTTGCGGGGGAAGCGCGACTTTGTGGTCGGTGCTGAACTGGTAATCGCGGAAGATATGTTCGGCGGTCAGGATTTGATACATGCCATCGGCGTTGCGGTGGCTCGTATCCTTGAGCCGGTAGGTGTAATGCCCGCAAGTCCAGCAATCATAGTTGCGCATATGGGTACACAGGCAAATCTTGTCCTTGACGGAGATTTTCTTCGCACCCGGATGCGCTTCCAGTTCGCGATAGTACGCGTCGATGTAGGCACAGTGGCCATTGGCATCGAGCAAATAGCCGAAGGCTTCGCAATTCGGGCGTATGCCCGAGCCGATGGCCGGACAGTTTTTCAGCATGCGCATCGGATAACCAGTCGGTGACAACATGTTCACCTCGATATCCGTTTCACTGGCCTTGAAGTATTCCTGCTGCACTTTTTCCGGGATGCCGCATTCCTCGACAACGGTAAAGCGCGTTGCCACCTGCACTGCCGCCGCACCGCTTTCCAGAAAATCCACTGCGTCGCTGCCGGTAAAAATGCCACCCGCGGGAATCAACGGAATGTCGAGGTGTTCAGCTTGCAAGAATTGTCTGATTTCGAGAAAAATTGTGCGCAAATCGTATTGCGCCCAATCCATGCCGAAGCCCAGGTGACCGCCTGCCAGAGGGCCTTCCACCACAATGAAATCTGGCAAGCGGTTCAATCTGGCGTTTTTGCGCAGAAATAACTGCAAGGCGCGCAGCGAGGAAACGATGATGCCTAACTGGGCATCGCGGAAGCGTGGGTGGTCTTCCATTAACGCAAATGAACCGAGATGCAGTCCCGCCGCCAGGGTGATGCCATCGATCCCCGCATCCAGCGCAGCCACCATCCGCGCACGCAAGGTCTCTCGCGGCGAATTCATGGTGAGCTTTTCCATGCAGTTGATGAATATCATGCCGTCGCCGCGCTTGGCTTCCATGGTCTTGCCGACGTGCAGGCGCGTCGCTTCGGCAACCTGTCCAAGGTCGAATTGGACCGCAGATTTATCGATATTTACGACGTTGAATTTGTAGTGCTTCTGCTTATCCTTGACGAATTTTGTCTTGTAATGGCGGTCGGTTACAGTCGGCAGCATGGCATCCGAAATATGCCCGATCCCGCCCAGCCGCGCCGCTTCCAGCGCCAGTTCGGCAGTGGAAATGTCTACACCCATTCCGCCGATCACAATCGGCACCAGCTCGCGCTTGCCAAAGCGCAGGCGGAAATCATCCACACGTTTCATTACTGCCATCCTCCGGCCGCCCACCTGGTTATATTTACGAGTGGGTCGGGAATAATCGTTACACGCTTTCGGGATGCGAAGGATGCCACAGATGGGGGCATACGGAAAGCAAAGCCGGTCTTGTGGGCGCCTGTATAATCGTAAACTACTTACCCGGCAAGTCGCGCAGCGTGTCCGCAAGATTGGCAAAGGCAAAACGATATTGCGCCGCCTCCATTTTTCTGGGCAACACTCTTTGTCCTTCCAGCAACAGGCTGTCCAGCGCATGAACCGCCGCGCCGCATTTGACCGGGACAGAAGCCGGGAGCAGGCCTGCTAAGATTAACCCGCTGGCAGGCCGCAAAACCCGTTATGATTTCGCTTATGCAGAATCATACCCCAACCAACGCCGGCCTTCTCGCGCGCAGCTTCTCCGCCGTTTGGCATCCGTGCTCGCAGATGAAACATTACGAGAGTTTTCCGCTGGTGCCGATCGCGCGCGGCGCCGGCGTATGGCTGCATGATTATGATGGCAACCGCTATCTGGACGCGGTCAGTTCCTGGTGGGTGAATTTGTTTGGGCATGGCAATCCGCGCATCAACGCGGCGATTACCGATCAGCTTGGCAAACTTGAGCATGTGATGTTGGCGGGTTTTACCCATGGGCCGGTGGTCGAGCTTTCCGAGCGTTTGCGCGAACTGGCGCCCGCCGGTCTGGGGCATTGCTTCTACGGCTCGGACGGCGCATCGGCCACCGAGATCGCGCTGAAGATGAGCGCGCATTACTGGCGCAACAGCGGCAAGCCGGGCAAAACGCATTTCATCAGCCTGGAAAATAGCTACCACGGCGAAACGTTGGGGGCATTATCGGTAACAGATGCTGCGCTGTTCCGCGATGCCTATGGCGCGCTGATCACGCAACAGACCACTGTACCGACTCCGGACTGGCGTGCTGCGGAACGGGGCGAGAGCGCGGAAGATTATGCGCTGCGTTGCGCCGATGCGCTCGAAGCGCATTTGCAGCAACACCACGCACAGCTTGCCGCCTTCATCATCGAACCGCTGGTGCAGGGCGCGGCGGGGATGGCCATGTATCACCCAATTTATTTGCGTCGTGCGCGCGAACTATGCGGCCAGTACGGCGTGCATCTGATTGCAGATGAGATCGCGGTGGGTATGGGGCGCACCGGGACGATGTTCGCGTGTGAGCAGGCCACCACTTCCTCACATGATAAGGGGATAGCTGGGGAGGGGTCAGGCATCACGCCAGACTTCCTGCTGCTGTCCAAAGGCATCACCGGCGGCTACCTGCCGCTATCGGCGGTCATGACGCACGACGAAATCTATCAGGCTTTTTATGCCGACCAGACGGCGCGCGGTTT
>JANLID010000259.1 GCA_024654105.1 Gallionella sp.
GCAAAATGTAGAAAAAGGGTTGCCCTGCGGCGATGCGAATTTTATTCGGCGGCTGGGGAAAATGGTGGGACGCCAGTTGGAGTATCGCCCACAAGGTCGGCCAAGAAAGGCGGAAGATGAAAAATAAAAAGGGTAGCGTCCCCTTTATCTCTCCGGACAATCCGGTAAACCAGATGATAGCGCCGCGATGGCCGTTTTGCGCTTCGCGGCGCGCACGGGTAACGGTGGCGTGATGCCAGACGACGTTGGTTGAGGCTGGGAGTTGTGTAGTCATGCAGAGGGTTTCTTTTCGCAGTTTTTTGGATTGGCGGCTTAAGGATACATTTCTTCGTTTAATGGCTCAAGGCGCTCATGGCACTCGGTTAAGGAATTACGGCTCGGTCAGAGTACAGAGGAATAATGAATTTTACTGTGGGTAAAAACGCCTACAGCCCTGCCTTCAAAGTCTTTAAGTGGCCGGCTGTTCCATAGTCAAGCAATAATTGATCGTTGGTTACCAGCACTGCGCCAAGATGACGAGCCGTTGCTGTAATCAAACGGTCAGCCGGATCAGGATGGATATTACCGGGTAGCCGTGTACTGGCAACGGCAATTTCAGGGGAAATAGGTTCAATACGGATGCCTGGAATGCTGACGGCTGCCTGTACCCATTCCCCGACATCGCGATCCAACGTAAGTCGCCCCTTGCTGACCAGCATCGCGATTTCCCAAGGCGAAATAGCCGATAGCAATGCCGCCTCATCGGATAAAGACCGCTCTATCGCTCTCAATGCTTTCGGGTTGATTTTCTGGTTGCCATTCAGCAGCCATACCCAAGCGTGGGTATCCAGCAGCACTAGACTCACTTGGCAGCTTTCCATTCCACGTCAATTGGTGAAACGATGTCTGTTTCTCCGACAACGCTTCCTTTCAAGGCTCCAAACAGTTGGAGTTCCGGCTCGACTGGCACAAGCTTCGCCACGGGTTTGCCGCGCTTGGTGATAATTAAAGGCTCGCGTTGCTCGGCTACATCATCCAGAAGTTGTAGACACTTTGCCTTGAAATCTCCTGCCCCAATAACTGTTTGCATTGCACCCTCCTAATGGTCATGTAAGGTGGTCATATGATAGCACGCCCACAGTAAAATCTGGATACCTTAAAAAGTAAAAGGTTATTTTTGGCCATGGCGCAACCAGGTGTTCCAGGTTAGCGGATGATCTTTCAGCCAGGATATATCGAAACCCGGCTTGGCAAATAGCGCCCAACTTTGCCTGGGGTGCAAGCCAGTCAATCATGCGGAAGTCAAACCCGTGGGCTTTGTCTATGTCTTTCATGCTGTCCGGGTTATACAACACACAGCCGGGATATAGATGTGCGAAGAAAAGAAATCGACTCCGGTACCACCGAAGTATTGATTCTGGGGACACTTGTTCTGGGGACACTTGTCAACGCCAAATAGAAATGTCCGCTTTACCCCGTTTTCCCCTTGCTACAAAGTTGCGCATCGCACATCGTTGGCAGGCTTGCCGATAGGCATGTTTCTCCAAGGATGATCGATGCGGGTTTGTGCCCCGTATTGCGCCGTGCTATC
>JANLID010000260.1 GCA_024654105.1 Gallionella sp.
GCCTCGGCGTGCTGGGCGATTGGGATCATCCCTACCTGACCATGGACTTCAAGACAGAGGCCGACATCATGCGCGCGCTCGGCAGCATTTACGAACGCGGCTATCTGTATCAGGGACGCAAGCCGGTGAACTGGTGCCTGGATTGCCAGTCGGCACTAGCCGAGGCAGAGGTGGAATACGAGGACAAGACTTCGCCGGCGATTGATGTGAAGTTTGAGGTGATAGACAGGGAAAAATTCTGGGATAAAGTTGCAGGAAGAACATTGGTACGCCAAGGACGTATTCCACTTAGTGATAGCAGAAACTATGAGAAGCCTGTCTGTTTTGTGATCTGGACCACCACCCCGTGGACATTGCCAGCAAACGAAGCCGTTTGCCTAAATCCACATTTCCACTATGACGTGGTTGAGACATCTGAGCAATATATTGTCCTTGCCAGTGAGTTGCGTGATGCTGTCTTGGAAAGGTACGGGGTAAACCCTCTAGCTGATAGTCGTATCAATATTAGAGATAGTTGTTTAGGGGAAAGGTTGGAGCACCTTTTGCTCCAACATCCGTTTTACGACAGAAAAGTACCTGTGATTCTGGGCGACCATGTAACTGTTGATGCTGGCACAGGGGCTGTGCATACCGCACCGGCGCACGGCCTTGACGACTACTTTGTCGGCCAGAAATACGACCTGCCCACCGACAATCCGGTCGGCGATGATGGCAAGTTCATCGCCAGCACGCCGCTGGTCGGTGGCCTGTTCGTGTGGAAGGCCAACGATGTGGTGATCGATGTATTGCAAGCCAGCGGGCATTTATTGCACATGGAAAAAGTGCAGCACAGTTATCCGCATTGCTGGCGCCACAAGACGCCGATCATTTTCCGCTCCACGCCGCAGTGGTTCATCGGGATGGACAATGCCGCTTACCCGATAGCGGCAGATGCCGAAAGGCTGGTGCGGGAAGGCCGCTCTCATGCGACACATGACGGTACAACCTTGCGCGACCTCGCCAATCGTGCCGTCGAAAAAACCGAGTTTTTCCCCGCCTGGGGGCGCGCCCGCCTCGAAGCGATGATCAAAAACCGCCCCGACTGGTGCGTGTCGCGTCAGCGCAACTGGGGTGTGCCGATGCCGTTTTTCGTGCACAAGGAGACGATGCAACTCCATCCGCGCACGCCGGAATTGCTGGAGCAGGTCGCCAAGCTGGTCGAGCGCGATGGCATCGAGGCATGGTTCGATCTGAACTCGGTGGACTTGCTGGGCGAGGAGGCGGCGCACTACAGGAAACTTCCCGACACGCTGGACGTGTGGTTCGATTCGGGTGTTACCCACGCGTCCGTATTGCAGCGCCGCGCTGAGCTACATTCAGCCTCCGATCATCTGGCAGACCTGTATCTGGAAGGCTCCGATCAGCATCGCGGCTGGTTCCAGTCATCGCTGTTGACCGGCTGTGCCATCAATGGCCGCGCGCCATTCAAGGCCTTGCTGACGCACGGCTTTGTCGTGGATGGCAGTGGCCACAAGATGTCGAAATCCAAGGGCAATGTAATTGCCCCGCAGAAGGTTTTCGACACGCTCGGTGCCGACATCCTGCGCCTGTGGGCGGCCTTGACCGACTATTCCGGTGAGCTGACCATCTCCGACGAAATCCTCAAGCGCGTGGTGGAAAGTTACCGGCGCATCCGCAATACGTTGCGTTTCCTGCTGGCCAATATTTCGGATTTTGATCCGCAACAGCATGCTCTGCCGGTGGAGCAGTGGCTGGAGATCGACCGCTATGCGCTGGCGCTGGTCAAGCGATTGCAGGATGAAATCGTCGCGGATTACGCACGCTATGAATTCCATCTGATCGCGCAAAAGTTGCAGACTTTCTGTTCCGAGGATTTGGGCGGTTTTTATCTCGACATTTTGAAAGACCGTCTGTACACCGCCGGGGAAAATTCCGCCGCACGCCGCTCCGCGCAAAATGCGCTGTATCACATCACCCACAGTCTGGTGCGCCTGATCGCGCCGATACTCAGCTTTACGGCAGAAGAGGCGTGGGAGGTGTTGGGTGGCAGGGATGATAGCAGTGTGTTTTTCGAAGAATGGTACGGTTTGCCAGATGCGCAACTGGATGGCGAGGCGATTGCCGCATGGCTGAAGATCGGAGCCTGGCGCGCCAAGGTGAACAAGCAACTGGAAGAAGCGCGCAGCGCCGGGCTGATCGGCTCGGCATTGGCTGCCGAAGTGGACGTGTATACCGCGGGCGAAGACCATGATGTGCTGGCGCGCCTCGGTGTCGACTTGCGCTTTGTGTTCATCACCTCGCGCGCCACGGTGCATCGCGTGACGACGGAAGCCGAACAGCACATCGACGTTTCCGCCAGCCTGCACGACAAATGCGAACGCTGCTGGCATTACCGCGAAGATGTGGGCAGCGATATCAGCCACCCGACTATTTGTGGTCGTTGCGCGAGCAATCTGTCCGGCAGCGGCGAGCAGCGTCAATATGCTTAGTCGCTGGCTCTCCTCGAGCGCGCTGGTCATCGTGCTCGATCAGGCCAGCAAGCTGTGGATCACCAGCCACTTTGCCTATGGCGAAAGCCTTGTCGTCCTCAGTATATTCAATCTGGTACTGACGCATAACACCGGCGCGGCATTCAGCTTTCTCAGCGATGCGGGCGGAATGCAGCGCTGGCTGTTCAGCATCATCGCTGTCGTCGCGTCGGTGTGGATCGTCTGGCTGTTGCGCAGGCATGGCGCGCAAACGCTGTTCGCGCTGGCGCTGAGCCTGATCCTCGGAGGCGCGTTGGGCAACCTGATCGACCGTATCGCCTACGGTTATGTGGTGGATTTTCTGCATTTCCATTGGAACGAGCATTATTTTCCGGCATTCAATATCGCCGATTCCGCGATCACTTGCGGCGCATTTTTGCTGATCTGGGATAGTCTTACCGAGAAAAAACATGGACCTGCTGCTGGCTAATCCGCGCGGTTTCTGCGCCGGCGTGGATCGCGCCATTACCATTGTCGAACGCGCGCTGGAACTGCACGGCGCGCCGGTTTACGTGCGCCACGAGGTGGTACACAACAAGTTCGTGGTGGACAATTTGCGCCGCAAAGGCGCGGTGTTCATCGAGGATCTGGCCGATGTGCCGCCCGGCAGTATTCTGGTATTCAGTGCGCATGGTGTGCCGCAGTCGGTGCGTCGCGAGGCGGAAGCGCGCGGGCTGACGGTATTTGACGCGACCTGTCCGCTGGTAACCAAGGTGCATATCGAAGTGTCACGGTTGCGCGGGCAGGGCAAGGAAATCATCATGATTGGCCATGCAGGACATCCAGAAGTGGAGGGTACGATGGGGCAGAGCGAAGGCGGCATGTACTTGGTCGAATCACCCGCGCAGGTTGCCAGTCTCAAAGTGAAAGATGAAAGCAACCTCGCTTTTGTCACGCAAACCACCTTATCGATGGACGATGCCAGCAGTATTGTCGCCGCGCTCAAGGCGCGATTTCCCAATATCGTCGGGCCGAAGAAAGATGATATCTGCTATGCCACGCAAAACCGCCAGGATGCGGTCAAATTACTGGTCAAGCAATGCGATATGGTGATCGTGGTGGGTTCGCCGAATAGCTCCAATTCCAACCGCCTGCGCGAAGTTGCCGCGAATGTCGGTGTGCCGGCCTATCTGGTGAACGATGCCGGCGGGCTGCAGCCGGAGTGGTTTGCCGGCAAGGCGCATGTCGGCATCAGCGCAGGGGCATCCGCCCCCGAACTGTTGGTGCAGGATGTGGTTGCACACCTGCATGAAATGGGAGCAGAAAGTGTTACCGAATTACAGGGCATTCGGGAGAACGTCGTGTTTCCGCTGCCCAGGGCGCTGCAACAGTGAATACCTTTAAGGGAGCAGGAATTTACTAAAATACCGCATAAAAATTTCGCCACATAAAATCAAAAACCAACCCACCCCCACCCTAACCCTCCTCCTGAAGAGGAGGGAATATGGCTCCTCCCCCTTCAAGGGGGAGGTTGGGAGGGGGATGGGGATGAATGTTGGAGATATGATTAACGGTATTTTAAGAATTTCCTAAGGTGTCAACGCCAAATAGAAATGTCCGCTTTACCCTGTTTTCCCCTTGCTGCAAAGTTGCGCATCGCACATCGTTGGCAGGCTTGCCGATAGGCATGTTTCTCCAAGGATGATCGATGCGGGTTTGTGCCCCGTATTGCGCCGTGCTATC
>JANLID010000290.1 GCA_024654105.1 Gallionella sp.
CGTCTGTATAATGCGCAGCCTTCGGGGTGTAGCGTAGCCTGGTAGCGCGCCTGCTTTGGGAGCAGGATGTCGGGAGTTCGAATCTCTCCACCCCGACCAAATAATCAATAGGTTAGATGGTCGCCCGAATCGTCAAAAGTGCATCATATTGTACGGCGTACAATATAAATTGATGATCAACGCTTTGGCAGGGATATTGCTACCGTCGAAACGGGCAATTCCTGACCCCTGATATAACCCCTCGTCGTGGCCTTTTCGGTATGCGCCAAAGTCACCTGTAACTGATCCAGGCTGTACCCTTGTTTCTTGGCATCGCTGGAAGCCTTGGAGCGAATATCTTTGAGCGTAAGCCCATCCACCCTTGCACGCACGGCGGCACGCTTAAACGCGCTCCGCAACCCGCTGGCGGTATAAGGCTGGCCGTGTTCGGTATGGATCACAAAGGTGCTTCGCATCTTCGAGATTGCTTTGATCCTGTTCAGAACGCGCTGAATGTCCGGCGTGATGGGGAGCATCACCCCCAAACCGCTCGAATTCTCGGTTTTGGTCGGGATTACCGCAATGCCTTCAGGCTTGATTTCATCCACTCGCATCAGTCGAATGTCGGTGCCGCGCTGGAAAAGCAGGTAGAGCAAGTCCATGTAGCACTGCACCATTGCGCCGTTCCTGACCTTCTTGCCATCCTCATCGACCAGCAGGGCATCGCGGATCGCGTGGTATTGGGCATCGCTCATGGTGACATTGCGCTTCCTCGGCGGCTTGACGCTGATTTGCTTGGCCGGGTTCACGTCGATCAGGCCGTGCATCGAGATACCCCACTCGAAGAACAGGGACAGGTAGGTCTTGTAGGTCTGCGCCGATCTGCGCCCCTTCCACCGGGCGAGGAATTGCGCAACGTCAAAACCACGCACCTGGGCAACGTCGAAGTCGGCAAACTTGTCCGCAATTACGCCAAGGGCTGACTCGATATTTTGTGTGCCTTTTTTCCAGGTCTTTTGACGCACCGGGTCTTTTGGTACTTTCAGTTCGCGCTCAGCAAGGTAATCAATTTTGAATTTATCAATCCACGCGCCAAAATCCCCAATTCCTTTAGGCTGATTTACTGTTCCAAGTAGCTTTTGTAATTCTTCCCTGGCCTTAAATTCACCATCATCCAGTGTGCAAAGATGGTGCGTTTTTTGAAGCACCCCGGTTTTTGGGTTAATAATAGGCTCAAGTGACTCATAGCGATAATTACCGCGCCTGACAAAAATTCGAGTCCCTGTCAGTGTTTTTCTTGATTTGCGGGTTCTTGTCATGGCCTAAGTGAGGGGCGGTTTTTTTCATGGGTCAATAATGATGCTCCCAAACCTAACCTTTTCTCAAGCAGTTTTTCGTAAGCCGTGTCGGTCATTATTATGCCTATCCTATCCATTGGAACATCAACCGACAGGTATATCCGAAACCACCTGGCTTGAGCCGTTTTACGCTTTAGCCCAGTGATTTCAACTAGGCGATCCAAGGTTAATCTCATAAAATTCTATGCATGCGAACAGCTTCCTTGAGGGAAGTCTGATATGCGCATTCCACAACGAAACACATGTGAATCACCTTTCCGAAATGCCAGTTGGCTGTTGCCGTCGTGGTACGCGCCGTCCAGAGACACCCACCCGGCTGACTTGTCCGCATCGATCTGCTCGTCGGTCGCCTCTATTCCAATAAATTTGTCTATCTTTTGGAGATCATAAAATTCTCTATGTTGCTTAAAAATGATCGGTATACCTGCTGCAATGTACTGGTCGCGGAGCGCGTGCGCCCAATCAGGGTGCATTGGGCGCGCGTGAGTGCCGGATTCTCCGCCTACAACAACCAAATCAATACCTCTCAGCCCATCGAGTTGGTGATGGCCGCCATATCGCACGTGCATGTCTTTTTCATTTACCCAGGATGCCCATCTGAATGGCACAGACCCAATCACCGGCTCTGCGCTGATCCAGTGTATGGCGGCAGGTGTCTTTAGCAACAGCGGGATGCGTTCGTCGGCGGCTTCCTGATTCTCGACTGTCACGCCCAGCCAGACGTCTGGCTCACCTACGACATCTATGGTGGCACCATGCCCATCAAAATCTTCTACGTAGAACCACCAGCGTCTAATTTCCACTTCACACCGCCTCGCCTTTGTAAAAACCCTGCCAAATTTCTTCGGCCAGCGCCATGAACGCCTTGTCGTTCTCGCCAAGTCTGTGATACGACTGGATCAGTTCAATGGCGATGGCGAAATGGCGCTTGTCGAAA
Source organism: Gallionella sp. (assembly GCA_024654105.1). GTDB lineage: Bacteria > Pseudomonadota > Gammaproteobacteria > Burkholderiales > Gallionellaceae > Gallionella. Next base: position 2,275 of record JANLID010000290.1, read on the forward strand.
CCGCTGACCGAACTCAAGTCGAAAGGGTATCCGTGCCCATTCCATAAACCCATCACAAGCGAACGCAGTTTGCCAGCCGTACCATAATCGGCCAGGACGACATCACGATGTGTTTTGAATGGTGACACCCACGGATTCGTCTCGAGCTGTTTTGCCAGCGCAAGTGCAGCTGCGCGAGCATCTTCTGCGGAAGGGTAGTCGTCGACCTGGAAGCACCCGATTTGTAACCCGCCCTGTTGAACGGAGTACTGGAATGGCGCGACAATGCCTTCGCACTCAGCGTCGAACCGGGCAACTTTTACTATGTTCATGTTTCCAGCCCGGCCAGGCTTGATCGGCGGTTTATCAATGAGC
>JANLID010000289.1 GCA_024654105.1 Gallionella sp.
CCGAGCACCGAGACAGTGACATCCACCGCCACATCGGTATGCAGCGCGATGCTGACAGGATGATCGCCAACTTGCTTGAGGTGACCGGCCGGCATACGCACTTGCGCCTTTTCGACTTCAAAGCCCTGTGCCGCCAATGCCGCGACGATGTCGGCATTGGTGACGGAACCAAACAGCTTGCCATCCACGCCGGCCTTTTGCACGATCTGCACCGTCAAACCGGCCAGCTTCTCGCCGCGAGCCTGCGCTTCAGCCAGTTTAGCCTTGTCGGCCACTTCGAGTTCGGCGCGGCGCGTTTCAAACTCAGCCATATTGGCGGCTGTGGCGCGCTTGGCCTTGCCCTGCGGGATCAGGAAGTTGCGGGCATAGCCGTTCTTGACCTTGACCACATCACCCAATTGACCGACGTTGATCACTTTTTCCATCAAAATTATTTGCATGATCGCTCCTTAGTGCAAATCGGTGTAAGGCATCAAAGCCAGGAAACGCGCGCGCTTCACGGCGGTGCTCAATTGACGCTGATAGCGTGTCCTGGTGCCGGTAATGCGCGCCGGGATCAGCTTGCCGTTTTCGGAGATGAATTCCTTGAGGATGTTGACATCCTTGTAATCCACTTCGGCGATTTTATCGACCGTGAAGCGGCAGAACTTGCGGCGTTTGAACAGGTTGTTGCGGGAAGAACGTTTGTTCTTGTCATCTTTCTTTTTGTCTGGACGTGCCATGATGTTTCCTTATTCCAAAATTATGTCGTTAATATCCGCAAACCTTTCAGCGCGATTAAATCGCCGCTGATGACAACCCGGTTGCGCGCCAATTACCAATAATTAAGCGGCAGCGGCTGCAGGCGCCGCTTCTTCTGCGACAGGCGCAGCAGGAGCGCTTTCCGTCGGCACGGAGCGGGATTTCTCTTCCTTCATCATGGCAGACGGTTCAATGATAGCCGCCTTGGTTTTGACGGTCAGATGGCGCAGCACGGCATCGTTGAAGCGGAACGCGTGTTCCATCTCGTCCAATGTTTCCTGGTTGCATTCGATATTCATCAGCACGTAGTGTGCCTTGTGAATTTTTTGGATCGGGTAAGCCAATTGGCGGCGTCCCCAGTCTTCCAGACGATGGATTTGACCACCCTTGGAAGTGACCAGCGTGCGATAACGCTCGATCATCGCGGGCACTTGCTCGCTTTGATCGGGATGCACGATAAACACGATTTCATAATGTCGCATTACATCTCCTTATGGTTATTAAAGCCCCCCGCCATGCGTAGCGGTGGAGCAAGGCTGAGAACCGACCATCGGTTCTGCAGGGGGGCGCATTATAGCGAAATAAGCTTATGCGTCAAGGAATTTGGGGGAATTTGGGGAATTGGGGGAGTAATTCACCTTGGGCATATCGGCGATGGATTTCAGCGAACGCTGCGCGCTGCTTGCTCTTGTATGCAGGCAATATTCAGGCAAGTCTTGAATTTACAAAATCCCCTACTCTACCAGCCTGATTCCCTTTCCGGCGTGGCAGTGATTCTGTGGATGCTCAAGTCCGCGCCATTAAATTCTTCTTCCGCATCAAGGCGGATGCCGACCAGTTTTTTCAGCGCGCCATACACCGCATAGCCGCCGGCGAAGGCGATCACCACGCCGAGCAATGTGCCGCACAATTGCGCCATGAAACTCACGCCGCCGAGGCCGCCGAATGCCTTGAGGCCGAAGATACCGGCAGCGATGCCGCCCCATGCGCCGCACAGGCCGTGCAGCGGCCACACGCCGAGCACGTCGTCGATCTTCCAGCGGTTCTGCGTCAGGGTGAACATCACCACGAACAATGCGCCCGCCACGCCGCCGACCAGCAATGCTCCGACCGGATGCATCAGGTCGGAGCCGGCACAGATCGCCACCAGCCCGGCCAGCGGGCCGTTATGCACGAAGCCAGGATCATTCTTGCCCGCCCATAAAGCGGCCAGCGTGCCGCCCACCATCGCCATCAGCGAGTTGACTGCGACCAGTCCGCTGATCTTGCCGATTTCCTGCGCCGACATGACATTGAAGCCGAACCAGCCCACCGTGAGTATCCATGCGCCCAAGGCGAGGAATGGGATGCTTGAGGGCGGGTGCGCGGCGATGCGCCCTTCCTTGCTGTAGCGCCCGCGCCGCGCGCCGAGCAGCAGCACCGCCGCCAAACCGATCCAGCCGCCCACCGCATGCACCACAACCGAACCGGCGAAGTCATGGAACGGCGCGCCAAATGCCGCGGTCAGCCATTCCTGCACACCAAGGCTGCCATTCCAGGCGATGCCTTCAAAGATCGGATAGATAAAGCCGACCAGCATAAAGGTAGCGGCCAGTTGCGGATTGAAGCGGGCGCGCTCGGCGATGCCGCCGGAAACAATGGCGGGAATCGCGGCGGCGAAGGTCAGCAGGAAGAAAAACTTCACCAGCTCATAGCCGCTCTTTTGCGCCAACTGTTCCGCACCGGTGAAAAAATGTACTCCGTAAGCAATGCCGTAGCCGATGAAGAAATACGCCAGCGTCGAAACCGCAAAGTCGGCCAGGATTTTGACCAGCGCATTGACCTGGTTTTTCTTGCGCACTGTACCCAGTTCCAGAAAAGCAAAGCCCGCGTGCATCGCCAGCACCATGATTGCGCCGAGCAGCACAAACAAAACGTCATTGCCAGACTTCAGGTCTTCCATACCGCTCCTTCAATTATGAGCCACAATAAAAAACGCGAACACGCAAAATATGTTCCACAATGCCAGTGAGCTGATAATTATGGATAAATCCGGGAGGCACTAACCAGTAAGCGCCTTATGAAAAAATGGGGTGCGCTTGCTTTATTATTGGCGCACCGCAGTTTTGCACCAACGTAGTGCGCAAGCCAGACACGGTCAATCCTCCACATCCGTACTTCGCAACACCTTGAAAATCACCTCCAGTGCAAACCCGCGCGATTGCAGAAAGCGCGCTTGTCTGGCTTTTTCCCTGGCATCCAGCGGTAACGCACCGAACTTCTTTTGCCACACTTCGCAGGCTGTTTCGAATTCGGTTTCTTTCAGTTGCGGCAGGGCTTCGCCGATCAATGTTTCCGCAATGCCCTTTTGTCTCAACTCATGGGCGATACGCTGTGCGCCGAAGCGGCTGCGTTTGGCACGCACCAGTTGTGCGGCGGCACGTTCATCGGACAGCCAACCGCGCGCGGTCAGGTCATCCAGCAGCGCATCCAGATTCTCCGGCCGGCTGGAATCTTCATTCGTCAGAGCATACGGCAACAGCTTGCCGCGCAGTTCGGCGCGGCTGTATTCGCGACGCGCCAGGTATTGCAGGGCACGCGCGCGCAAACTTACTTCAGGCTTTTTCCTCATCCGGCTGCCCGGCCAAAAGTTTTTCGGAGGATTTTGCACTCGCCTTGGCGCTTGCCTTGGCACCTGCCTTTGTGCCGGGTTTTTCGCCTGCATCAAGCAGCGCTACGCCCAATGCCCCGCGCACCTTATTTTCGATTTCAAAGGCGATTTCCGGATGCTCGCGCAAGTATTCGCGGGCATTGTCTTTGCCCTGGCCGATTTTTTCGCCCTTATAGGCGTACCAGGCACCAGCCTTTTCCACCAGTTTGTGTTGCACACCAAGATCGATGATTTCGCCTTCGCGCGAGATGCCCTCGCCATACAGAATATCGAAGAATGCTTCGCGGAACGGCGGGGCAACCTTATTTTTCACCACCTTGACGCGCGTCTCGTTGCCGATCACCTCATCACCCTTCTTGATCGCGCCGATACGGCGGATGTCGAGGCGCACCGACGCGTAGAACTTGAGCGCATTGCCGCCGGTGGTGGTTTCCGGATTGCCGAACATCACGCCGATCTTCATACGCATCTGGTTGATGAAAATGACCAGTGTATTGGAGCGCTTGATGTTGGCGGTCAACTTGCGCAGCGCCTGCGACATCAGGCGCGCATGCAGACCCATTTGCGCATCGCCCATTTCGCCCTCGATTTCCGCTTTCGGCGTCAATGCGGCAACCGAATCGATCACCACCACATCCACCGATGCGGAACGCACCAGCATGTCGGTAATTTCCAGTGCCTGCTCGCCGTTGTCCGGCTGCGAGATAAGCAGGTCTTCCACCTTCACGCCGAGCTTCTGCGCGTATTGTGGGTCAAGCGCGTGTTCCGCGTCGATGAACGCCGCCGTGCCGCCCAGCTTCTGCATTTCGGCGATGATCTGCAAGGTCAACGTGGTCTTGCCGGACGATTCCGGTCCGTAGATTTCCACCACGCGGCCGCGCGGCAGACCGCCCACGCCGAGCGCAATGTCCAGCCCCAGCGATCCGGTAGACACGACCTGGATATCGCGCGCCACCTCATGCTCGCCGAGGCGCATGATCGAACCCTTGCCGAACTGCTTTTCAATCTGGCTCAATGCCGCCGCGAGTGCCTTGCTTTTATTGTCGTCCATTTGCTTACTCCCTTCGAAAGATGTTGCGATTATGGCACAAGCCAACAAACCGTAACCAGAGAGGTTCCCGAATCTTGAAATTGGGCGAGTGTTAACAAATTGCCAAATAGCAACGCGCCGCTCCCAAGTGTCTTGGGGATACGGTTTTCTAAAGAGGTCTAGTCTTACTGTGTCACAAACGTAGCCGTGGGCTGATCCAATTGCAGTGCGGGCAGAAGCCCAACTCGCTGACGGGCGCTACGCTTAAGAGCAGGCGCAACGAGGTGATCGAATCCGGTATGTGGCGCTGCGCGCGTTGGGCTGCCGGATCAATAAATCACGGCACAACCGCCAATCCGGCCCGTTCCGCGGCAACCTTCAGGCGCTGGTCGAAGACGGCGAAATGTAACGGCATGCCGGTCTTTTCCTTCAGCCACAGCACGCTCGCCAAATGAATGGAATCGAAGCCGCGCAACCCGTACACTTCGGCGAGGTCGCCCGCAGTGCGCACCACTGCCGGAACCAGTTCGATATGCAGCAGATTCTCCCAATCAAGATTGAGTTGCGCCAATCGCTGCTGGTGTTTCGCTTCGGTGGAGATTCCCTGTGCCTTGAGCCTGGCAAAAGCGGCGCGCGCTTCCGGATAGGCGACCACCGATGCCGCCATGGCCTCCGCCTTGGCGGCGCAGGCGCGCAATTCTTTCGAGCCCGGCTCGCGCACGTAGAGTTTCACCCATGCCGAGGTATCCAGGTAGAGTATCAACGCCTGTCCTCTATAACCCAGTCCGCGAGGCTCACGCCGGCAGGCATTGCTTCGCCGCGCGCCAAACCGGCCACCTTGCCGCCGTTCCACGAAATACCGGGCTGCGCCGCCAGATCGTCCAGCGTAGCCTGCCGCTTGATCGGCACGATTTGCGCAACCGGGCGGTTGTGGATGCTGATAGTCACGATTTCGCCAGCCGACGCCTGGCGGATGTATTCACTCAGATGCGCTTTCAATTCCCGGATACTTGCTTGCATGATGTACCTACTTTTTTGAAGTGTGGTCACATTCTACGCTGACCCTGCAAATACTGGCAAGGATGAGCCTTGTCCAACGACAAATGAGCCTGAGCGAGAGGGTATGTTTCCAACGTGAGATGAGCCTGGAGGAGCGAAAGTTGGGATCATGGAGGCATGAT
>JANLID010000302.1 GCA_024654105.1 Gallionella sp.
CAGTATCTGCAACCTTCCGACGACCACTTGCCGGTGCTGCGCTATGTGCCGCCGGAAACCTTTGCGAGCTTCGGGCAAGCAGCAAAAAAAATGGGCTTCAGCCATGCCGCTTGCGGACCAATGGTGAGATCGAGCTATTTTGCCGATTGGCAGGCGGCATGCGCAGTCACATCGCAGAAATCCTGTTAACGGAACCAATAGGTATGCAGCCGGTCTACTTGTCGGGTATACTTGGGTTGTTTGATCAATGCAAAAATACTCACCCTAGTCAATTACTTAACCGAAGGAACCTACCATGAATACTCGTTGCCTCGCGGTGATTGCCGCCTTGTCTATTTCCGCCACCGCCGCTGCCGGAGATGGTGAAGTTTTACTCAAGCAATACAACTGTAGCGCATGTCATGCCGTCGCCAGCAAATCGGTCGGTCCGGCCTTGATTGATATTGCCACCAAATACAAGGGCGACAAAGACGCCCAAGCCAGACTGGAGGCCAAGGTGCGTAAAGGTGGCGCGGGGTCTTTTGGCTCCATGCCTATGCCGCCCACCGCAAAAACGGTCAGCGATGATGACATTAAAACCTTGGTGACGTGGATTCTGAGCCAGAAATAGGCAACCGTTCCCGTTACACAAAAAAACCGGCGTAAGCCGGTTTTTTGTTGGTCGCCGTGCCAGGGGATGACGTTACGGGCTGCTATAATTCGCACCAATTTCCCCCACATCCTCCCATGAATATCCTTTACGAAGAAGACGGCAGCTTCAAGGTCGGCAGCATCATGGCCGACAACACCACCTCGCTCCAGGTTGAGAGCGTCTCCGGCAAGCGCAGCAAGGTCAAAGCGGCCAATGTGATGTTGCGCTTTACCCAGCCCGGCCTGACGGAATTTCTACCCCAAGCCGAATCCCTCGCCGAAACCATCGAAGTGGATTTTCTGTGGGAATGCTGTCCGCTGGACGAATTCGGTTCCGAGCAGATTGCCGCCGAATATTTTGGCCATGCGCCGAGCCCGCTGGAAGCGGCCGCCGCATTGATCCGTCTGCACAGCGCGCCGATTTATTTTCACAAGAAAGGCAAGGGCCACTATCGCGCCGCGCCGCCCGATGTGCTCAAGGCCGCGCTGGCTGGCGCCGAGAAAAAGCGCCAGCAACTGGCGTTGCAGGCGCGCTATGCCGAGCAATTAACACGCTTCGAATTGCCGGATGACTTTGCCGATCATATTGCCACGTTGCTTTACAAACCGGATCGCAACACCTTCGAAGTCAAGGCGCTGGAAGCGGCCTGCGCGGCGACGCATTTATCCGCTGCGCACCTGCTGCGGCGCTGCGGCGCGGTGCCTTCCACGCATGATTATCATTTACAAAAATTCCTGTTCGAGCACTTCCCCGGCGGCACGGGCTTTCCGTCCGTCGAGTTGAGCGCATGGGACGAATTGCCGCTGGCCGGCGTAAACGCTTTCAGTATCGATGACGCGACCACGACAGAAATCGACGATGCGTTCTCGGTGGAAAAGCTGGCCAACGGTAACTGGCGCATCGGCGTGCATATCGCCGCGCCCGCGCTGGGAATGCCGCGCGACTCCGATGGCGACCTTGTCGCCGCGCAGCGGTTGTCCACCGTATACATGCCCGGGCAGAAAATCACCATGCTGCCAGACAGCGTAGTGCAAGCTTTCACGCTGTGCGCCGACCGCATCAGCCCGGCGCTGTCGATGTATAACGAGGTGGATGGCGAGACGCTGGAAATACTCGGCCACGAGAGCCGCGTCGAGCGCATCCATATCGCCGCCAACTTGCGCCACGACACGCTGGAGCCGCTGTTCAACGAAGGGACGCTGGCGGCGGGCAAGCTGGATTATCCCTATGCACACGAACTGACTTTGTTATGGGATCTGGTGCAAAAACTGGAAGCTGTGCGCGGCAAGCCATCCGACAACAGCACCCAGCAAATCGACTACAACTTCCATGTCGAGAACGATCGCATCAGTATCTCGCAACGGCGGCGTGGTTCGCCGATCGATAAGGTAGTTTCCGAGCTGATGATTTTGGTGAACAGCGAATGGGGCAAGCACCTTGCCGAGCACGGCTTCGTTGGCATCTACCGCACCCAGCAAGGCGGCAAGGTGAAAATGAGTACGGTAGCTGCGCCGCATCAGGGTCTGGGTGTGGCGCAATACATGTGGTCGAGCTCACCGCTGCGCCGCTACGTTGATTTGGTGAACCAGCGCCAGATCATCGCGATGTTGCGCGATAGCGAGCCGGCCTATCCCAAAAACGACCCCGCGCTGTATGCCGCGATGCGCGACTTCGACACCATGTACACCATCTACGGCGAATTCCAGCGCAACATGGAACGCTACTGGTGTTTGCGCTGGCTGTTGCAGGAAAAGGGCGGGCAGGCTAATGTCCCCATAGGTGCGATTCATGAATCGCCCCTACCAGAGCTTATCGTTACTGCAACCGTGCTGCGCGAAAATCTGGTCAAGCTCGCCGATATCCCGCTGACCTTTCGCGTGCCGCCGTTGCCGGAATTACCCGCCAATACTCGCGTGCAACTGGCGATCGGAGAGATTGATTTGCTCGACCTGAACGTGCAGGCGCGCTTCGTCGCCACAATAGATTCGGAGGAGGAAGCAGCTTGCTAGCTACGCTGAACACACGATTGTCTGCATCGATGGCTTTCTCGGTCGCGCTGCATGCTTTCGTGCTGTTCGGCATTGCGCTGGTGTTGCCTGATCCGCCCAGCGCGGCCAGCTTCAGACAGCCGATGCAAGCAGTGCTGGTCAGTGCCAAGTCGAAATCCAAGCCGGCCAAAGCCGACGCGCTGGCACAACATAATCTGGACGGCGGCGGCAATACCGTCAAAGATCGGCGTGCCAAGAGTCCGCTGCCTGCGATACGCGACGATCGGCAATTTACTCCCGAGCAGCTCGCCAAGCGCGTTGCGCAGCTTGAGGAGGAATCGAAGCGGATGCTGGCCAAACTGAAGAGTGATTACAAGGTGGCACAGCCGGAACCCAGGAAACAGCAAAGCAACGACGCCAGCAGCGGCGATGATCTGGTGCAAAGGAGTTTGGAGATCGCACGACTGGAAGCGCAGATCGACAAAAATTGGGATGCCTATCAGAAAATACCCCGGCGCAAATTCATCGGCGCACGCACGCAGGAATACCGCTTCGCGCAATACATCGAAGACTGGCGCATCAAGGTAGAGCGCATCGGCAATTTGAATTACCCGGATGAGGCGCGCCGCCGGAAAATCTACGGAAAATTGCAGCTCAGCGTGGCGATACGCGCGGATGGCAGCGTGGAGAGCGTCGAAGTCAACCGCTCCTCGGGACACCGTATTCTTGACGCGGCAGCGATGCGTATCGTCAAGCTCACCGCCCCTTTCTCGCCTTTGCCGCCGGATATCCGCAAGGACACCGACATCCTGGTCATCACGCGCACCTGGACGTTCACCTCATCAGACAGGCTGGAAGGCGAATAGGATTATTGATTCGGCCAGATTATGTTTGAAGTCCGTTCGCCTTGAGCCTGTCGAAAGGTGAATGGGCTTCGACAAGCTCAGCCCGAACGGAGTTGACACTTCACCGCGCCGGATCAATAGTGGCTAGAATACTGCCCATGTACCGGTCCCTGCCCATCCGTTTGCTGCTCGTTTTCGCCTTGCTGTTCAGCCAGCTTGGCGGCTTGACGCATGGCATCGCGCATGCGCTGGAGGAGCAATCGCATGATCAATCCCTTCCGCATGACAGGCTGTGCGACCTGTGCGCCACCTATGCGCAACTCGGCAGTGCTCTCGGCGGCCATGCCACTCAGTTCACCCCACTTGAACAACATGCAGTTTTCGTTTCCGCATCGTCCGCCACATTCCATTCCACCGCGTTCACCGCCTTCGCGGCGCGCGCCCCGCCTTACTCCGCATAAAGCCTGTCCGGCATCCTCACGCTGACCGCGCGAGGGTTTTCCATTGCTTTTGTGGAGTGAAAAATGTCCAAGAAAACCTGTTTGAGCGCGGCTATCGCCGCGTTGTTATTCCATTCGTTCAACGCATCCGCCGCGAGCGACCCTGATCTGCAAGCCATCCGCGAGCAGATCCAGCAATTGAAGCAGAGCTACGAGCAGCGCATCGCGCAACTCGAACAGCGTTTGCAGGCGGCCGAAGCCACCAGCAAACAGGCTGAGTCTGTTGCAGCCCAAGCGCAGGCCAACATCCGGCAGGTGAGCGCCGCACAGCCCGCCGCCGCCAGCCGCAGTGGTGAAAATGCGTTCAACCCGGCCATCTCGCTGATACTGGGGGGCACCTACGGCAGCCTTAAGCAAGACCCGGCTGTTCCCGTGACAGGGTTTGCAATGAGCGCCAATCCGGGGCATGAGCAAGGTTTCAACCCGGGCGAATCCGAATTGAAAATTTCCGCCAACATCGATGCCGACTATCGCGGAGAGGCCACACTGGCGCTCGACCCTGCCGGTGGCGTGAGTGTGGAAAATGCCTATGTGCAAAGCAGCGCGCTGGGTAATGGTTTTAATGTCAAATTTGGCCGTTATTTCTCCGGTCTGGGCTATCTCAATGAGCAACATGCCCATGCCTGGGATTTCGTCGATCAGCCGCTGGTTTATGCAACGCTATGGGAAAACCAGTTGGGCGAAGATGGCGTGCAGCTCAAATGGCTGGCGCCTGCCGACACCTTTATCGAAGTGGGCGGTGAACTTGGCCGCGGGCGCGGTTTCCCAGGTTCGGATCGCGTCAAGAACGGCGCGGGTTCCAGTGTGCTGTTCGCGCATATCGGCGATGACATCGGTATCGAGCATAGCTGGCGTGTCGGCGTATCACTGCATAAAACGCGCGCGGCAGATCGTATCAGCGACGCGGTGCCTGATTTGAATGAAGCGCTGGTCAGCAATAGTTTTAGTGGCGACAGCCAGACAGCCGGTCTGGATTTCGTCTGGAAATACGCGCCGAACGGTAATCTCCGCAACCGCTACGTGAAACTGCAGGGCGAATACTTCCGCCGCAAGGAAAATGGCTTGCTCACTTATGACATCGCCGCTGCGAATGTGACAGACAGTTTCGGCGTCACGCAAAGCGGCTGGTACCTGCAAAGCGTAGTTCAGTTCATGCCGCGCTGGCGCACCGGTTTGCGCTATGACCGCCTCGATCCAGGCATCGCCTCTGTGGGCGCGACACCTGGATTTAACGTTATCAGCAGCTATGCCTTTCAACCCACACGCACGAGCTTGATGCTGGACTACAGCCCGAGCGAATATTCGCGCCTGCGCCTGCAATTGGCGCACGACCGTTCACGCCAAGGACTGCCTGATACCCAGCTCTTCGTGCAATACATCATGAGTCTCGGCGCGCATGGCGCACATCAGTATTGATTGCCATGTCTATGCAAACCCCTCCCAGCCTCCCCTTGTCAGGGGAGGTGCGTATCAGTTCTCCCCCCGACAAGGGGGAGGTAGAGGGGGTTTTCTTTCCCGCGATGCACACATTTACTTGAATCAATAATTTCAGGAGTCGCAACATGAAAAAACTTTTTTCTCTTGCACTGTTTCTATTCAGCACGACATCCCATGCCGCGCTCAACGTGTTCGCCTGCGAACCGGAATGGGCGGCGCTCACGCAACAACTCGCGGGCGACAAGGCCAGCTTCTACACCGCCGCCGGCGCATTGCAAGACCCGCATCATATCGAGGCGCGCCCCAGTTTGATTGCGAAGGCAAGGCGCGCCGATCTGGTGGTATGCACCGGCGCAGAACTGGAAATCGCCTGGCTGCCGGTGATATTGCGCGAATCCGGCAACAACGCGATACAGCCCGGCAGCAGCGGCTATTTTGAAGCCGCGCAATATGTCACCATGCTGGAAGTGCCGGCACGATTGGACCGTGCCGATGGCGACGTGCATGCAATGGGCAATCCGCACATCCAGACCGATGCACGCAATTTTCTGCCGATTGCGGAAGCCCTCGGCAAACGCCTGATGCGGCTCGATCCGGCGAACGCTGCATACTATCAACAGCGATTGACCGAGTTCAATCAGCAATGGCGCGCCGCGATCGCGAAGTGGGAGCAGCAGGCCGCCCCGCTCAAGGGCGTGCCGGTGATCGTGCAGCACAAAGGCTTCCCCTATTTGAACAATTGGCTGGGCTTGAAAGAGGTTGCGGCTATCGAACCCAAACCCGGCATGGAACCGAGTGCCGCACACTTGTCGCAAGTGCTGGGCACATTGCAACAGCATCCGGCGAAGATGGTGTTGCGAGCTGCCTATCAGGATGCGCGCCCCTCGGAATGGATCGCGGAACGTGCACACATTTCCGCCGTGATAGTGCCCTACAGTGTGGGTGGGACGCCGCAGGCGACCGATTTATTCACGATGTTCGACGACACCATTGCGCGCTTGCTGGCGGGGCTGAAATAATGACGAACTGTTTATTATGGGACTCGCCATGAACAATATCGAACTCAACATCCTGGCGCCCGCGTTCATCGCGGGTTTGCTGGTGCTGGCCACGCACATCCCGCTCGGCATGAAGGTATTGGCGCGCGGCGTGATCTTCGCCGATCTCGCCGTGGCGCAGATTGCCGGGTTGGGTGTGGTTATCGCCGGATTGCTGGAACTGACCGGGCAGCCGCTGCTGGTGCAAGCAATTGCCGCCGCCAGCGCGCTGTGCGGCGCGGCATTGCTGGCATGGATCGAGCAGCATCTGCCGGAAGTCAAGGAAGCCTGCATCGGCCTGACTTTCGTGCTTGCCGCCAGTGGCGGAATCTTGCTGATGAGCCGCGACATGCATTCGGGAGAACATCTCAAGGATTTGCTGGTCGGGCAGATACTGTGGGTGAGCAGCGGTCAACTCATCGCCACCGCCGTGCTGACCGCCGTGCTGCTCGCACTGTGGCAATGGGACAGGCTGAAAACCCACAACTTGGGCTTCTACGGCCTGTTCGCGCTGGCCGTTACCGCCTCGGTGCAACTGGCCGGCGTGTATCTGGTGTTCGCCAGCCTGATCGTGCCGGCGCTCGCCACGTATCGCATCAGCCATCGGCGCACGCATTATGCCTTTGCGATAGGCATCGCCGGTTATGCCATCGGCTTGCTGATGTCCGTGTGGTTTGACTTGCCCGCCGGAGCCGCCATCGTTTGGGCGATGACGGCAGTGGGCGGCATCACCGCGCTGTTGCTGAAGACGCGAAAAGTCGCCTGATTTTCTTTACAATGCGCGCACTGATTTATTACGCGCATTCAACATGACTGATCGCTACGCCGTCATCGGCAACCCCATCGCCCACAGCAAATCGCCGCTGATCCACCGGATGTTCGCGGAACAGACCGGGCAGGATGTCAGCTACGAAGCTATCCTCGCACCGCTGGATGGCTTTGCCGCAACCGTCGAGCGGCTGCGCCAGGAAGGCTACAAGGGCTGCAATGTAACGGTGCCATTCAAGTTCGAGGCGTTCAAGCTCGCTACCGAACTCGGTGAGCGCGCCCAATCCGCTCAAGCAGTCAATACACTCAAATTCGATGGCGACACCATTCTTGGTGACAACACCGATGGTGCGGGGCTGGTACGTGACCTCGAACATAATCTTAAATTCCATTTGCAAGGCAAGTGCGTTTTGCTCGTGGGTGCTGGTGGTGCGGCATATGGCGTGGCATTGCCTCTACTTCAGGCAGGCGCACATCTTTTTATCGCAAATCGCACACCAGAAAAGGCAGATCAGCTTGCCATTCATCTAGGAAGGCTTGGGCGTACGGTTGAAATTTATAGCATCCCAAATGAAGAAAATAGAAAGCAATTCGACCTTATTATTGATGCCACCTCCAGTGGGTTGGCGAACGACCTGCCCGCACTACACCGTGGCATTTTCGCTTCTGGAGCGCGGGCCTACGACATGATGTACGGCAAAGAAACGCGGTTCCTGTCTTTTGCTCGACTAGAGGGTGCGAAAATCACAGACGGTCTCGGCATGTTGGTCGAACAAGCCGCCGAGTCTTTCCATATCTGGCGCGGCATACGCCCGGACACCGCGCTGGTTATAGCGGCGCTGCGCAAGCAATGAACAAAAAAGCAATTCACCACGAAGAACACAGAGTACACGAAGCGTTTTCCGGACGTTGCGGCAGAATTCCCATTCGCCTGCCATTAAACAATGAGCGCGCGACAGTTATTTGTTTTCCTTCGCGGCCTTCGTGGTGTAAGCGGGATTTTTAGATGAAGAAACCGTGGGGCTGGATCTGGCGAGGCATGGCGATTTTCCTCGTCCTGCTGTTACTCTACCAGTTGTGGATCTTTGCGCACATCTGCTGGTGGATCAAATTCAATCCGTCTACCAGCGCATTCATGGATGACCGTCTGGCCGTCATGCAGGATAAGAATCCAGATGCCAAGTTGCGGCACCAGTGGGTTCCATACGAAAAAATTTCCAGCCACCTCAAGCGCGCATTAATCGCCGCCGAGGACGCCAAATTCGTCGATCATGAAGGCTTTGATTGGGAAGGTATCCAGAAGGCCTACGAGAAGAACCTGAAAAAGGGCAAGATCGTCGCGGGCGGTTCCACCATCAGCCAGCAACTTGCCAAAAATCTGTTCCTTTCCACCAGGCGCACGCCGTGGCGCAAGGCCGAGGAGGCAGCTATCACGCTGATGCTGGAAGTGGTGATGGACAAGCGGCGCATTTTCGAGATTTACCTCAATGTCATCGAATGGGGCAACGGCGTGTTCGGCGCGGAAGCCGCCGCACGCCACTACTACCGCGCCAGTGCGGCCAACCTGACTGCGCAGCAGGCCGCCAGGCTTGCCGCGATGGTGCCCAATCCGCGCTATTACGATGCCCACCGCGAAGCGCGCGGCCTGCTGCGCAAGACCGAGATCATTCTGGGGCGCATGAATGACGCGGAAATCCCGTAGTGGCGCGGCGCGCCGCGCCACTACCAACTGCGTAACGCAGCCATTTATCCAGTGTTTCCTTTACAATAGCGCGCAATTCGCAAGGCGCGCGCCATGACTGACACCGACAAGGAAAGCCACTACACCGAAAATGTGCAGGATCACCTCAAACAGGTGGAATCGCTGCTGCACAAGCACGCGCTGGTGGAAGAGGTCGTGCATAAACAGGAAATCCCGCGCGAAGATCGCCATGCGCTGGTTGATACACTGTTGCACAAACAGCATCTCGCCGAGCTGCGCCGCAAACTGGACAGCCTGCATCCCGCGGACATTGCCTATATCCTGGAAGCCTTGCCCATCGAACAGCGTTTGCTGGTGTGGGATATGGTCAAATCGGAGCGCGACGGCGAAATCCTGATCGAGGTTTCCGACGCGGTGCGCGAGTCGCTGATTGCGACCATGAATCGCGAAGAATTGCGCGCCGCCGCCGAACAGCTTGATACCGACGAGATCGCCGATCTCGCGCCCGACCTGCCGCATAACGTGATGCGCGATTTGTTCAAATCGCTGCCCATCGAAGAACGCGAACAGTTGCGCGCGGCGATGTCCTACCCGGAAGATTCGGTCGGCGCGCTGATGGATTTCAACATGATCCCTGTCCGCGAAGACATCACGCTGGAAGTGGTCTCGCGCTACCTGCGCCGTTTTGACGAACTGCCGGATCATACCGACCAGGTATTTGTGGTGGACCGTAGCGACCATTTCAAGGGCGTGCTGCCGATCAATCTTATTGTGGTCAACGAACCGGACACGATTGTCGGCAACCTGATGCTGATCGACACCATCCAACTACATCCCGATGAGAAAGCGGAGCAGGCAGCCCAGGCGTTTGAACGCTACGATCTGGTTTCCGCGCCGGTGATAGACGAGGAAGGCAAGCTGGTCGGGCGGGTGACGGTGAATGTAGTGCTGGACTTTATCCGCACCGAATCGGAAAGCGATTTGTTCAATCAGGCGGGCTTGCGCGAAGAAGAAGATATTTTCGCATCAGTGTGGAAGAGTGTGCAAAACCGCTGGAC
>JANLID010000319.1 GCA_024654105.1 Gallionella sp.
GTGGTGAGGCGTTGGCCTCACCACTCTTGACCAGATCGATGCTGACGCGCATCGAGGAATCTTTTTTGCCGCGCATGACGGATTGCGGCGACTCGTCCATCCCCACCACTTCGCTGGCAGAACGGATGCGTAAATGGGAACTCACCTGTGCGCCCAGGGCGCGCAGCTCGGCTTCGATGGCATCGGAAATCCCCACCAGAAGGATGGTATCGCCGGGAGAATGCTTCAGATAATCGACCGCGGCACGAACGGTAACCGCCGTACCATGGTCGCCTCCCATCGCGTCTATGGCCAATGTGATATCCACTAAGCGATTCCCCGGTAAAAAAACAGGAATAGAAAAGAAAACGCAGCCGGCCATAACGGCCGGCTGCGTAACTTGAGTGCTTACTCGCCCTTGATCTTGACTACCTTTTTGCCACGATAAAAGCCGCTGGGGCTGATGTGGTGACGCAAATGGTTTTCGCCCGTGGTCGGCTCAATCGCTGTCGCCGGGTTGGTCAAAAAATCATGGGCGCGGTGCATACCGCGCTTGGACGGGGATTTTTTATTCTGTTGAACTGCCATGATGCCTCCTAAATAAAACCAGTTAACTAACTACGCATTACGTTTCAATTTCGCCAGAATCGCAAAAGGATTTTTTTCTTCCTCATGCGTATCTCCGCTACCTGTCGCCTGGCAAGCCCCCAGTTCATGCCGGGGCGCGATTGGCAGGCTCAACAAAATTTCTTCTTCCAGCAGATCCAGCACATCCAGATGCGCGTCTGCCAGAATGCTGTCGAACGCTTCTTCCTCACCGCCTGTAACGTTTTCATCCAGTGCATCCAGGCTTGCCTGATCACACAGCATCAGGCGCACATCGAGGTGAACCGGATAATCCATTGCATTCAGGCAACGCTGGCAACGCAACTGGCATTGCCCCGTGATACTGACATCCAGCAACGGGTCGCCTCGACTATCCAAGCCGCCTCGCACTGTATAACTTAAAATCCCCTGCGGGTTTTCCAGTGCATCCAGCAAACGCGGCAACTCGGCAACCGGCACTTCGCCGCTTATTTGCCGGCCATTCCCGGCAAAATCCAGGCTATCGATGAAAGGCCGTGCGAACATGAGGCGCGCATGATATATTTTTCGCTGCTCCCTGTCAAAAATCCTAAGGAATATCCTTGAATTCTCAGTTGCTTGTCCTCGCCTCCACCTCGGTTTACCGCAGCGAACTCCTCCAGCGCCTGCAACTTCCCTTCGAAACTGCCGCACCCGAAGTGGATGAAACTCCCTTGCCGGGCGAATCCGCGCGCGCCACCTCGCTGCGGCTGGCACAGGAAAAGTCCCGCGCTGTCGCCACCGTCTACCCCGATGCGTTGATCATCGGCTCCGATCAGGTTGCCCTATTGGATGGTCAGCCAATCGGCAAACCGCTCACCCACGACAATGCATTCAGGCAGTTATGCACTATGCGTGACAAGACCACCATTTTCTACACCGCGCTCGCGCTGCTGAATAGCAAGACTGGCAGAATGCAAGCCGAAGTTGCGGAGAATCACGTCACCTTGCGCGACCTCAGCGATGCGGAGATCGAGGGCTATCTGCTCAAGGAACAGCCCTACCACTGCGCGGGCAGCGCGAAATCCGAGGGATTGGGCATTGCACTGATGAGCCGGATGGCCGGCGATGACCCGAACGCGCTGGTCGGCCTGCCGCTGATTCTGCTGACCGAAATGCTGCGCCGCGAGAACGTGCGCCTGTTCTAGGCATGAGCCACGGAACGTTGTACCTCATTCCCTGCACGCTGGGCGACACGCCCGCCACACAGGTATTGCCGCAACACACCATCGACATTGCGCGCAAGTTAAAACACTTCGTAGTGGAACACCCTAAAACCGCACGTCAGTTTCTTTCCGTGCTCAAGCATGAGCAGCCGATCCAGTCGCTACACTTCGCTGCACTCAACGAACATACCGCAGCCACGGAACTCACCGAATTGCTTGCGCCGCTGCTGGCCGGTGAGGATGTCGGCATCATCTCCGAGGCGGGCTGTCCTGGTATCGCCGATCCCGGCGCGGAATTGGTCAGCCTGGCGCATCGCCATGGCATCCGCGTCGCGCCTTTGGTCGGCCCCTCCTCCATTCTGCTGGCGCTGATGGCTTCCGGTCTGAATGGCCAACGCTTCGCCTTTCACGGCTATCTTCCTATTCCGGAGACCGAAAGAAACAAGACGATTGTCGCACTGGAAACAGAATCTGCACGGCATCATCAAACGCAACTATTCATCGAAACGCCATATCGTAACGAAAAGCTGTTTAGCGCCTTACTCGCCCATTGTCGTCCGCAAACATTGCTGTGCGTTGCCAGCGACATCACTTTGCTCCATGAGCAGATTCGAACGCGCCCCATCGCGCAATGGAAATCGCAACCGGCTCCGCAGTTAAATAAACGTCCCAGTCTGTTTTTGCTGCTCGCAGCGAGTTAATTTAGTTGCCCAGAGTCACACTTTCTGGTATTAAAGCGCACTTTATTTTTATCCCGTTGGAGAAGCACAATGCCAGTACAGCCACATAAGCCTGCCGCCACTTACAAAACCAAGAAGGGCGAGGCCTACATGAATTCCAGGCAGCTCGATCATTTCCGTAAAATTTTGAATGAAATCAAGGCTGGATTGGGCGAGGATATCGACCGTACAGTGCATACGATGCAGGACGAGGCAACCATATTTGCAGATCCAAATGACCGTGCCACGCAAGAATCGGACATGGGGCTGGAGTTACGCAACCGTGATCGCGAACGCAAACTAATCAAGAAGATCAATGAAATGCTCGCCAAAATTGATGCCGGCGACTATGGCTATTGTGATAATTGTGGGATCGAGATTGGCTTAAACCGTCTTGAGGCAAGACCAACTGCCACGCTATGTATCGACTGCAAAACCCTGGACGAAATCCGTGAAAAGCAAATTGCGAAATAATATTTCGCAATTTGCTTTCGGTGAAGACTAACATGTGCGCAGCACATGTTATGTCGTAGCCAAAAGCACAACAAAATAGTTCGCGATCTGTTTTCGGCGCAGGCTTACATGTGCGCAGCACATGTAAGCCTGAGCCGGAGAAAACAGTCGTTTGAACAATTATGTAACAAAAAGCCCCGCCAGTTTTGGCGGGGCTTTTTTTGATGGTTGAAAGCTTATTCCATTTCTCAATCAATAGTGAAATCGTAGGGTTATTGCTGTTTTGAAAGAGAAATGAAATTACTCGGCAGCGTTAGCCGAAGCGGCTTCCGGTGCAGGCAGCAGTACCTTCATGCTCAGCTTCATGCGTCCCTTGTCGTCAACTTCCAGCACCTTAACCCTGACGATCTGACCTTCCTTCAAGTGGTCTGACACGACATTAACGCGTTCGTGGGCAATCTGCGAGATATGCAGCAAGCCGTCTTTGCCAGGCAACACGTTGACCAAGGCGCCAAAGTCGAGCAACTTGACCACCGGGCCTTCGTAGATTTTTCCGACTTCCACGTCCGCCACGATATCTTCGATGCGCTTCCTGGCCAATTCACCCGCTTCGCCACTGACGCAAGAGATCGTGATGTTACCGCTGTCATCGATGTCGATAGTCGTGCCGGTTTCCTCGGTCAAAGCGCGAATGACCGCACCGCCCTTGCCGATCACATCGCGAATTTTTTCCGGATTGATCTTCATCTTGATCATGCGTGGCGCAAAATCGGATACCTCGGTGCGCGCTTGCGGCATCGCCTGTTTCATCAGGCCAAGGATGTGCATACGCCCTTCGCGTGCCTGGGTCAGCGCGGCCTGCATGATGTCGCGGGTGATGCCGTTGATCTTGATGTCCATTTGCAGCGCGGTCACTCCGGCCTCGGTGCCGGCCACCTTGAAGTCCATGTCGCCCAGATGATCCTCGTCGCCGAGAATATCGGTCAGCACCGCGAAACGGTTGCCTTCCTTGATCAGACCCATCGCGATACCCGCCACATGCGCCTTGAGCGGCACGCCGGCATCCAGCATCGACAAACAGCCTCCGCATACCGAAGCCATCGAGCTGGAACCGTTCGATTCGGTGATTTCCGACACCACGCGGATCGCATAACCGAAATCTTCTTCGCTGGGTAGTACCGCAACCAATGCGCGCTTGGCCAAACGGCCATGCCCGATTTCGCGGCGCTTGGGCGAACCGACGCGACCGGTTTCACCGGTGGAATACGGCGGGAAGTTGTAGTGCAGCATGAAACGGTCGGTGTATTCGCCTTGCAGCGCGTCAATTCTCTGCGCGTCACGCATACTGCCCAAGGTCGCCACCACGATGGCCTGTGTTTCGCCGCGGGTAAACAATGAGGAACCGTGGGTGCGCGGCAATACGCCGTTGCGGATCGTGATCGGGCGCACGGTACGGGTGTCGCGGCCATCGATGCGCGGTTCGCCGCTCAGGATTTGCCCGCGCACGATTTTGGCTTCCAGAGTGCTAAACAAGTCGCTGACGTGATTCTTCTGGCCGGGAGCGGATTCCGGCGTGATGACAGCCGCCATCACTTTGTCACGAATCGCGTTCACCGCATCGGTGCGCGCCTGCTTGGAGCGGATCGCATAAGCCTGCCCAAGCTCGGCTTCGGCCAGGCTGGCAATCTGCGCAATCAAGGCTTCATCCTTTGCGGGCGGAGCCCAATCCCAGGCCGGTGCGCCGACCGCATCGGCCATTTCGTTGATCGCCCGAATCACCACCTGCATCTGTTCATGGCCGAACATCACCGCGCCCAGCATCACGTCTTCCGGCAATTGCTGCGCTTCAGACTCGACCATCAGCACGGCGCGCTCGGTACCGGCGACCACCAGATCCAGTTGCGAAGTCGCAAGTTCCGTCGCGGTCGGGTTAAGCAGGTATTGACCATCGGCATAACCCACGCGCGCTGCGGCGATCGGGCCATCGAACGGGATGCCGGAGATTGCCAGTGCGGCAGACGCGCCAATCATGGCGGGGATATCGGAATCGATCTCGCTATCCGAAGACATCACCGTTGCGATAATTTGGACTTCATTGTAGAAGCCTTCCGGAAACAGCGGGCGTAACGGGCGATCGATCAAACGGCAAGTCAGGATTTCCTTCTCGCGCAAAGCACCTTCGCGTTTAAAAAACCCACCGGGAATCTTGCCCGCAGCGTAAGTTTTCTCCTGGTAATCCACGGTCATCGGGAAGAAATCCTGATCAGGCTTGGCATCCTTCTTGCCGACCACCGTGACCAACACCATGGTGTCGTCCAGGCTGACCATCACCGCACCGCTGGCTTGGCGCGCGATTTCACCGGTTTCCAGGGTGAGTTGATGGTTGCCGAACGTTAATGTTTTTTTATAGTGACTCAAGATAGACCTCTCTGTGGATGGCATGGCGCGCAATCGCGCCATACGTTATGACCATACGTTTATGACAAGGCAAAACAACGCGGACCGCATGAGCGGCCCGGTGGATGAAACCTGTTACTTGCGAATTTCCAGGCGCTGGATCAGCGTGCGATAGCCCGCGTCATTCTGGCTCTTGAGGTAATCGAGCAGCTTGCGGCGGCGGCTCACCAGGCGCAGCAAACCGCGACGGGAATGGTGATCCTTGGCGTTGTCTTTGAAATGCTCGGTCAGATAAGTGATGCGTGCAGTAATCAAGGCCACTTGCACTTCGGGGGAACCCGTGTCGCTCTTGGCACGTTGAAAGTCGGTAACGATTTGCGCTTTTTGCGCGGCGGTAATTGCCATTTGGTTTTGCTCTCCTGAAAAAAGTGCCGCATTCTACCCTTGAATGCCCCTATTGCTCAACCCCAATAAGTGCAGTCAGTAAACGAACCGCATGCGCAGGAGTTTCCAGCCCCGCAATCGACAGCTATTATTTTACCCGCCGGGTAGCTCTACCCTGTATTTGCCGATATGTGCTTGATAACCTTTCAGCAATTTCTCGGCAACACCATAACTTTCCGCCAATTTTCAAGTTTTCGTCGCTTGCTCGAAGGTGGCGTGCGAGTTGGCGAGGGTCAGGCTTCTACCAAAAATCGCCCGTAACAACATGCAGAACAACAATACCAGCAAGCTCTACAATACCGCGCACGGTAAGAGAGCAGTGGTTGCAGGACACTGGGGCAAAACCGTACACGCCAGTTTGAAGCTTGCTTGCCATTTTTGTGTCATTTATTTCACTGACCCAATCTTTCCAGCCCCTCCCTGAGTCCCGCGAGCGCCTTCAATTGCTGGATGTTGTCCGCGCCCAACTGAGGGATGCCCTGTTGGTCGACCGAACCGAAAAGACCGAACGGCCTGGAATCCGTGCCGGACTCCGCGAAGATATCTTCGTCGCCCCCGCTCTGCTCCAGATGCTTTTTGAGCCGGGCATTCATCCGCTCCCATTCCGAACTGACATCCCCGGAAACACCCTTGGCAACATTCCGGTTCACCTGCCGGTCGATCTGGCCTCCCCAGCCCCCCTCCCAATCCTGATCGCTTAGCGACAAATACTGTTCATTGACACTTCCCTCATCGAACCAGGCACGAATCAGCTTTTCGGTGCGGTGGCTGTCATCAGCCTCGTCGTCCTTCGCGTGGGTGTCACCCTTGTTTGCTTTATTATCCGATGATCGGTCGCCCGATTCCTGCCCGTGCGAATGCGCATCGGAGTCCGCCTTGTAACCGTTGCCGCCTTTCGAACCCGGGTGCCCCGGTGAAGTGCCGGGGCCGTCGTTGTGGTTGTGGTCGTGGCCGGGTGGCGGCGCGTCTTCTCCGTTGCCCACCCCTTCGTTGCCACGGCTGACCGAGATGCGGAAGACATCCGAGGCGGACAGGCTGCCGGCGGTGCTGCCGGTAGCGGCCACGCTGTCTGTCGCGGTCACCTGAACATCCACCAAGTCGGCCTTTTTTGGGGCCTCGCCCGAGAAGGTCCGGGTAGCCGCATCGAAGCTCAGCCAATCCGGCAGCGCAGAACCGTCGGCCAGCGTCGCCGCATAATCGAGCGTGTCGCCCTGGTCGATGTCGGTAAAACTCCCGGCGGGCATCTGCCATGAGAAGTGCTTGTCGCTCCTGAGGTCTTGATCGGCCAATGGCACAACCAGGATGGGCGCGTCGTTCGCCCCGTTCAGGAACACGTCCAGTACCGAGGCGGCGCCGACGATGCCATCCGTCGCGGTGTAGCCGAAATGTTCGACGACCTGCGCGTCGCGCCCCAGCGACTGCACTGCCGGGGAGGCGTTATCCAGGGTGTAGCTGTAACTGCCGTCGGAATTCAGGGTGAGCTGGCCGTAGTTGCCTTGCTGCGTGCCCGCATCGGCCACGCTCAGGACGGTACCCTGATCGACATCGCTATCATTGGCAAGCACGTTGCCGGTCGCAGTGATATTAAGGTCTTCCTGCACGGCAGCGGCATCGTCCGCCGTTACCGGGCCATCGTTCGCACCGGCGACCGTCATGGCGACGGTGGCCGTACTGGTCGCACCAGCCAGATCGCTCACGGTGTAGCTGAATGTGTCGGTGGCAGTCTGGCCTTGTGCCAACGATTGATACAGGTTGCCGATGTCGTATTGCACCTTAGCATTCGTCAGGGTTACTGCTGCGCCTGAGTCCGCCTGCGACACGCCAACAATATTGAGCACATCGCCGTGGATGAAGTCAGGGTCGGTGTCGTTGGCCAGCAGGGTCGCAGCATCGAGCTGCACCGCACCGCCGTCTTCGATCGCAGCTCCCGTATCGGCATTGGTAGCCGGGGTGTCGTTGACGTTGGCGACGTTGAGGTTGAACGCGCTGGATGCGCTCAATCCGCCCGTGTCGGTCGCCGTCAC